>CAYWSI010000064.1:0-10662 GCA_964460585.1 uncultured Algimonas sp. | reverse complement strand
CCCCAAAGGCGGCGATATCCTCATCAGAACTCGTTTCCGTGGCGCAGACAAGAAGTAAGTTCGGGTCCGCATCGGGTGCGAGGCGAGAGAGCGGGACGCCCGCGATGACACCTTTATCGACCATCGCGTCGACGACATCTGCAGCGGGTTTGTTCAGGCGCACGGTGAACTCATTAAAGAAGGTTTCATTCTCGACTGACGCGCCGTCCACGCCATCAATCAAATCGGCGAGTTCGCAAGCCTTCTCATGGTTCAGAGCGGCGAGACGCTGAATCCCCGCATCGCCGAGCAAGCTCATATGAATGGTGAAGGCCAAACAGCAAAGGCCCGAATTTGTACAAATATTCGAGGTCGCTTTCTCGCGGCGAATATGTTGCTCGCGCGTGGAGAGCGTCAGCACAAAGCCGCGGTCGCCATTGGCATCCACGGTTTCGCCGCAGACACGGCCCGGCATTTGCCGCACGAGTTTCTGGCGACACGCAAAAAGCCCCACATGCGGCCCGCCAAAGGCCAGTCCGACACCGAGGCCTTGCCCCTCACCCACAACAATATCTGCACCTTGCGCACCGGGCGATTCAATCGCGGCCAGCGCAACAGGTTCGGTAAAGACAGCAATCAGCAGAGCTTTATGTGCGTGGGCTTTTTCGGCGATGGGTCGCAGGTCAACAATCTCGCCAAAGACATTAGGCGACTGCACAACAACACAGGCGGTATCATCATCAATGCGGTCAATCACATCAGCATCCACGCCAATTTGCGCGCCTTGTGAGTCGATTTGGATATTGAGCGTTGAGGCCAAAGTCTGCGTCGCCGCCGCGTAATGTGGGTGCAATCCACCCGCGAGAATGGCTTTGGATTTTTTCCCGCGTGCAACACGGTGCGCCATGACAACGGCTTCGGCGCAGGCCGTGGAGCCATCATACATAGAGGCATTGGCGACCTCCATGCCTGTTAAAAGCGCGACTTGGGTTTGGAACTCGAAAAGAGCCTGCAATGTGCCTTGGCTGATTTCTGGCTGGTACGGTGTGTAAGCCGTCAGAAATTCAGAGCGCTGAATAAGGTGGTCCACAGTGGCAGGGATATGGTGCTTATAAGCCCCTGCCCCGCAGAAAAATGGGACACTACCCGCAGGCGTGGATTTATTCGACAGGCGTTGAAAAAACTGCTCAACAGCTTGCTCGGATTGATGTTTCGGTAGATCAATCAGACCTTTCAGACGAGCGGATTTCGGCACATCTTCAAAAAGCGCGTCAATATTATCGATACCAATGACATCGAGCATTTGCGCGCGGTCATTTGCATTTAGGGGTAAGTAACGCATTTAATTATCCATCACATTTCAACTTTGAAAAAAATCACGAATATCGGCTACAGCCCGTCGCAATATGCCTTATATTTCGCCTCATCCATAAGCGATGAGAGCTCATCGGCATCCGCGATTTTCATCTTTAGGAACCAGCCGTCACCATCTGGTGAGGCATTGACTGTCTCTGGCGCCTCTTCGAGGGTTTCATTGACCGCCGTGACTTCGCCGCCAACGGGCGCATAGACTTCAGAGGCGGCTTTGACACTCTCAACCACGGCGGCTTCATCGCCTTTGTCAAATTCAGCGCCAATTTCTGGCAGCTCAACGAAGACAACATCGCCCAGGGCTTTGGCCGCATAGGCGGAAATGCCGACGGTGCCTGTATCACCGTCAACTTTAATCCATTCGTGATCTTCTGTGTAATACGTGCTCATGATGACGCTCCTCGGTAATAATTATGCTGTGCAAAAGGTAGTTTGACAATTTTGGCCGGGCGCGCTTTGCCGCGCACGATGAGCTGAACATCGGTTCCGGCTTTGGTGAATTTGCGGGCGACATAGCCCATGGCGACGGGGCCGCCTGCTGTTGGGCCGAAACCGCCAGATGTGATTTCGCCGATGGTGTTCCCGTCCATATCTTGAACTTCGGTGTGCTCGCGCGCTGGTGCGCGGCCTTCTGGCCTAATCCCGACAAGGCGTTTCGTTGATTTATCCGCAATATCCGTCGCGACCCGCGCGGCGCCTAAATAGCCTGCGTCTGCACGGCGGCGATGTTTTTGTATGGACCAAAACAGGCCCGCTTCAATCGGCGACACGCTTGTATCTATATCATGACCATAGAGGCATAGCCCCGCTTCGAGGCGCAGACTATCTCGCGCGCCGAGCCCAATAGGCTCGACATCATCATGTTCAAGGAGCGCATCCATCAGACGGCCAACATCTTCATGTTTGACAGAAATTTCATACCCATCTTCGCCCGTATATCCTGAACGTGAGACATGCGCCCAAACAGGTGTGTCCATTGGGCCTGCTAGCTGTAAATCCGTATGGGTCATGAAAACAAGATCCCCAACAGCTGAATTAAAGCCTTCTAAAACCTTAGCCGCGCTCGGTCCCTGCAAGGCAATCAATGAGAGCGCGTCATCTTTAACCTGCACAGAAACGCTGTTCGGCATGTGCGCTTCAAGATGAGCGTAATCGCCTATCTTACAACCAGCATTGACCACCAAATAAAGCACATGCTCATAGCCTGTCATAGCGAGGCGGGAGATCATGAGGTCATCTAAAATCCCGCCCTCTTCGTTTAGGAATTGGGAATAGCGTTGCTGGCCCGGCTCAAGCGATTGAATATCCGCCGGGACGAGTTTTTCGAGCGCTTTGGCCGCTGTTGCAAATTTCTTATCTTTTGGGACCAGAAAGACCTGCCCCATATGCGAGACATCAAACAAGCCTGCTTTCTCGCGCGTGTGGTTATGTTCTTTCAAGACGCCCATCGGATATTGCACGGGCATATCATAACCGGCGAAAGGCACCATTTTTGCGCCCAAAGCGACGTGCCTGTCGTGAAGCGCAGTTTTGAGTAAATCAGTCATAGGCGCATTGCGGCGTAACCGCATCCATCGCCACCAGCTGTCTATTGGGCCTGAGAGATTGACGTCAGCTTCACCTAAAGCCGTTGCTTACTCCGTCGGCGGGGCGTCAAACCAGATCACCCGCTTTCCAGCGTTTTAACTGCCAAACGGTCCGTTGACCTGAGCGTTTCCGGGGCGGTTGCGCCTTCGGTGGCGGCATTATTAGCCGCTCTCTCCCATTTGGCAGGGATAGGGTCAAATGCGCGGACTCTGCTCAAGAGTCAATCTCAGCCTTGCACGTAAATCCTTAAGACCTGTGTGTTACTTCACCTTCTAACAGTAATCAGTCAAAGGTGATCACATGTCCGGTAAGTCCAAAGAAGAAATCGCATTCGAGCTTGTCTCTAAACTAAAAGGCGTCGGTGTTTGGGGTGAAAACAACATGCAAGCGATTCTCGACATGTATGCGCAATGTTTGGAAGCGACATCCGGATTACGCTCTGTTGACGGAAAAACGCCCTCCGCTCTACAGCTAAAAGAGTCAAATCCAGCGCCTGCAAAACAGGCGCCTGCGCCAGTTCAAACAGCGGTCCCTGCTCAACAACCTGCCGCACAGCAACCGCCTGTCCGTCAGCAACAGCAAATGGTGCAACAAGCTTTCCAACAGCCAACGCCTGTTGCGCGCTAAGCGCAGATTTACATACGATCTGGGGCCTCGATAGCGAGTATGTCGAGGCCATGTTCTAATTGCACCAAGGCCGCTTTTGCCAAGCTAAGTCGGGAGGCTTTCACGGCCTCCGGCACATCATCTGCCAAAATCGGGCAATCCGCATAAAAGCGAGAAAAACTCTGCGCGACACGGTAAACATGCTCGCACAGAATATGCGGCGCATATTTATCCGCTGCCAGCTCAATCGCCCGCGCATAAGCATCTAAGGCAAGGACAAGCGCTTTTTCCGTTTCAGCTTCCACCGAAATCGCGCCAGACGCCACGTTCATATCCGCGGCTTTGCGTAAAATCGATTTAATCCGAACCACAGCATAAAGAAGATAGGGCCCCGTCTTACCTTCAAAGGCAGTAAAACGCTCTGGGTCAAAAATGTAATTTGTCATGCGCTGATTTTGCAAATCCGCAAATTTCAACGCGGCCAGGCCAATTTTTCTCGCAATCTCGTCGCGTTCTTTCGTCTCGAAATTCGCGCCAATACCAGAAGCATCTAAACGCGTGCGGGCGGCCTCATTCATAATTTCCATGAGATCTTCAAGACGCAACACACCGCCCTCACGGGTTTTGAACGGCTTTCCGTCTTTGCCATTCATTGTCCCAAAGCCAGCGTGAAACATCTGATCGCGCTCATACCAGCCCGCTTTCGCGGCCGCGCGGAAAACTTGCTCAAAATGCAGAGCTTGGCGTTGGTCGACGACATAGACAACCAAGTCAGGATTATTCTCAGACTTACGGTCGACTAAGGTTGCGAGGTCCGTCGTGTGGTAGAGCACAGCCCCCGAACTCGCGAGAAGCATAACGGGCGGCGTGCCATTGCGCGTTTCTGGATCCCATTTTTCATCGACGTTGATAATCAAGGCCCCATCATCTTCTTCGGTGATGCCTGCGGCTTTTAGCTCATCAATCATGCCGGGGATAAGCGGGTCCACACAGGCCTCACCTTTCCACAGATCAAATTCGACGCCTAAATTCCCATAACCAACCTTAAGCGCGGCCACAGACACATCAATAAAATGATCAAGCAAGGCCCTATATCCACGACGTCCAGATTGTAGCTCTGCCGTCGCAATGCGGGAGACGTCCATACGGCCCGCGTCCGCCTTCGCCTTATTCGAAGCTTGCGGGTAAAGACGCGCAAGATCATCCATAGTCACGGGCGCTTCCGATGGATAATCCCCCTCATAAGCATTATCAAAATAAGGTAAGTCTGGCTGTTCTTCTGCCAGCTCTGAAATCAGATGTCCCATTTGGAGACCCCAATCCCCCATATGCACATCGCCAATAACCGTGTGTCCTTGGGCGCGCAATATACGTTTAATCGCTTCGCCAATCACGGCAGAACGCAAATGTCCGACATGCATAGGCTTGGCAACATTCGCCCCGCCATAATCGACAATAATGGTTTTCGGCGTTTCGGCATTCAGGCCATCTGCAGGATTTTCCAAAAGCTGCTCGGCGCGCGTGGTTAACAGCTCATCGGCCGGCACAATATTGATAAAACCCGGCCCCGCGATATCTAACTGACCCATCACGGGGTCGACTTTCATAATCTCTACAGCTTGCGCCGCAATATCGCGCGGATTAACTTTTTCACCGCGCTTTTTTGCAATTCCAGCTGCGGCCATCGCCCCGTTACATTGATAGGGTGCATCGCCGCGATCTGATTCGCGCACAGCCGCAATATTTCCGGGAAACCCAAGCGACTCAAAAGCTGCACGCGCCACGGCGTCCAAGCGTGATAAAATGGATGGCATGAGCCTTACCGTTGACCAGCTGAAACGCGGAACCGCTTTCCGTCCGCGTTAAAGGCGCGCTGTTCTGGGGTGACAACAAACCCGACAACAATCTCAAAATTCTCACCAGATGTTGTATCATTCGCGCGGGGGATACGAATTTCATTGATCTTTTCGGTGACGCGCACACGGTCTTGCCCTTCTGGGAAAGTCACTGTCAGCGGATAAACTTCCTTTGCCAGCACATCGATATTTTTACGGGTTGCCGCGACAAAGTAATTATAGGTCATGGTATTACCAGAAGCAGATGGACCGCGGCCAAGTGAGAAATTCATCGTTAAGTCCGCGAGAATTGGACGGTCAGAAAAATAACGACATAGCGAGCGCACATTATCAATTTCACCTGTGAACCCCACGTTTTGAAAGGTTTCAGCGCCATCGCCACCTATTTCCACAAATCGGGAGGCATCATAAATCGCGAAGGCCCGTGGGCAAGGTCCAGGGTTGGCTTCCGCAGCCTCACCAATGGCTAGAATTTCTTGTGTGGACCGACATCCCGCCAAAGCGAGTAAGGAAAATGTGACGGCGCCTAAAAGCGTGGTTTTCATCGACATGGAAAAGTCCCAATCTGGTCATGTTTTGACTCATCACGACCTCTATCGCGGGACGTGACCTAATGCTATAGGTAGCGCTGTAATCAAATCCGCCCTTCGCTGCAATGCGCGGATTATGAAGGAGTCCTCATGTCTGCGACATTAGCTGCACATTCCAATGGGAAAACCATACGTAAACGGAAAACCATTCTTTTGGCGGCCCCGCGCGGCTTTTGCGCCGGGGTTGACCGCGCCATCCAAATTGTGGAGCGCTCAATCGAGAAATTTGGCGCACCCGTTTATGTGCGTCATGAAATTGTCCATAATCACCATGTCGTCGAGCGTTTAAAAGATCTTGGCGCGATCTTCGTTGAAGAATTATCCGAGTGTCCAGATGACAGACCTGTTGTCTTTTCCGCCCACGGTGTTCCCAAAGCCGTGCCGAAAGTAGCTCAAGCTAGAGACATGACCTATCTGGATGCGACCTGTCCGCTTGTCTCCAAAGTTCATGTCGAAGCAGAACGTCATTCCAAAGAAGGCTTACACATACTTCTAATTGGACATGATGGCCATCCAGAAGTCGTCGGGACAATGGGGCAACTACCCAAAGGTCAAATGACGCTCATTGAAACGATGGAAGATGTGCATAACTTCCAACCAACGGACCCGAGAAAACTAGCTCTCGTGACGCAAACCACGCTCTCGGTTGATGACACCAAAGATATTATCGCCGCGTTGCAAACGCGGTTTCCAGATATCGCTTTGCCTTATAAAGAGGATATTTGTTACGCGACGACCAACCGTCAATTAGCGGTGAAAGCCATAGCTGAACGTTGTGATTTATTGCTCGTGATTGGCTCCACTACCTCTTCCAACTCAAAGCGGCTTGTCGAAGTTGGCGCAAAGGCTGGTGCAGATGGCGCTGCTTTAGTCTCATCTGCTAGCTCAATAGATTGGGACGTGGTGGACACTGCCGAAACAATAGGTTTATCCGCAGGCGCTTCGGCCCCTGAATATTTGATGGATGGGGTGCTTGCAGCTCTACGCTCTCGCTATGAGATAAGCTGCCAAGAAGTCGAAGTCATCAAGGAGAAAGTCATCTTCCGCTTGCCTCGCCTTTTGATGGAGAAGTAATGCCGCGCAAAGCGAAAGACGACACACTCAAGCCCGGTGCATTAGATGGCGCACTTGTCATTTATACGGATGGGGCCTGCTCAGGAAACCCCGGCCCTGGCGGTTGGGGCGTTGTCATGTATCACGGCAAACGCCAGAAAGAGATGTGCGGCGGCGAAAAATCAACAACCAATAACCGCATGGAAATGATAGCCGCTATAAAAGCTTTAGAAGCCATCAAACCAAATTTCTCCGGCCCTGTCGTCCTGTTCACGGATTCCACCTATCTCCTAAAAGGAATCACGGAATGGATTCATGGTTGGAAAAAACGCGGGTGGAAAAAATCAGACAAAAAGCCCGTTATCAATAAAGACCTTTGGCAAGAGCTCGACGCGCTTAATTCAAAGCGCGACATTCAATGGGAATGGGTCAAAGGTCACGCAGGCGATATCGGAAATGAAAAAGCGGATGAGCTCGCGCGTAAAGGCATTCCAGGGAAAGGATCATAAGATGAAAGCTCTCGTGACAACCTCACTCATTCTCATAACAGGTCTCAGTTCGGCTTGTGCTAAGGCCTGCGAACCGCCTCCCGCTCATCCTGAATATCTATTGGTTGGCAATAAGGGCGATGATTCCATTAGCTTTATCAATCTGGAAACCGGACGAGAAGTTTCACGCCGTACGGTCAGCGCAAAAGCGCCGCATGAAATTGCAATAAATGGTCAATTCGCGGCCGTCGTAAATTACGGAAGCGCCGCTATTGATATGTTCAATATCGCCCTTAAATCTATTGAGACTACCATTGATTTAGGCGAAAATCTAAATCCGCACGGCATTATCGCCCTTGAAAACGGCGGGTTTATTGCGACGACGGAAGGTGGCAACTCCATTGTCATCTTGTCTCCCAATCATGATATTTCAAATTCTAAATCGGATACATGTGCAAGCTATGACTGGACCGTCGAGTCTATTCCAACCGGACAAGAAGGGACACATATGATTGCCCTTACCCCAGATGAAAACATTGCGTTCACGGCCAATCTACAATCCGGAACCATCAGCCGGATCGATTTAACAACGAAAAAAGTAAAATCCGTTCCGGCTGGAAAAGAGGTTGAAGGCATCGCCGTCACAAAAAATGGGAAAGAAGTTTGGGCTTCTGTTCGCGGCGAGAATAAAGTCATCATCTATGATGCTGCGAGCCTCAACCCCCTCGCAGAAATTTCAGTTGGTGCCTTCCCTCTCCGCATTATTGTCTCGCCAGATGGGAAACATATGGTCACATCAAACTTAGTGGACGGGACAATCAGTGTGATAAATGTGAACACGAGACGCGTTGAACGCACCATCAAATTAAGCGGCAGGCGAGAAGCTGGACAAGTCACGCTCTTATTTTCAGAAGACGGCAGCCGTCTTTATGCTGCTGAAACAGGTATAAATAAAATCGCCGAAATTGATTTTGAAACGGGAGAGCTTATCGGGCGGTTATCTGCCGGGTCTCAAGGCGACGGCCTTGCCATTGCACCTGCATCCCCCTGAGCAAAATAACCAGCCTTACCCGGGCCAGCGGCCTGTCGTAATGCCTTTCATTTTGGCATTATAAACATTGGCAGCAAATACGACATAGATGCTAAGCTCATCTAAAACGCGTTCAGGCAGGCGACGGGAGCGCGTATTCACACGGTAATGCAAGGCATCGCGTCTATATTTTTCTGTCGGTTTCAATTCGAGAACAGGATTGTCATCATGTTCAACAAGAAACCAAAAGCTGGTCAAACCTCTGGGTTTAATCTTGAAATAATCCGTGCCCCTATCGACACGGTTTAATTTCAGCTTCCCATTGCCACGACGGTCAAATTCTAATCCTCCAATATCCCGGCTGGATTTTAAAATGTCGAACTCCAATTCTCGGTTCGAGGAATTGGCATGTTTCGCATTAACTTGAGCATCGATTCCGTGGACATGTAAATTTCCCGAAGCAAATGCCGCATTGCCTATTGGACTGCGCATATCGGACGCATAAGCAAAGCCGCCAATCACGACCTCGTCACGTATCAACTCAAAAGATTGGCGAGAGCCGAAACTTTGGATCGTTAGGCTCACACCTTATGCCTTTACGGCAGGTTCAACGATGAGCGTCGCGCCAACCACAGAGGTAATCACAAGCTTATCACCTGTTTTTAAATTCTCTGAGTCTGAGCTGGCTTTCCACTGCGTGTCTCCCACTGTGACGCGGCCTTCCCCATTATCAAAATCAGAGAATGCGACAACGCGGCGTCCGACCATTGTGCGAACAGGATTATTTGTATCCGAAGGCTCATCTGACTTCATCAAGGGGCGAAGATAAAAATGCCCGACAAAAAGCAAGATAATAGACAACACGGCAAATAAGAGGAATTGTATCTCCCAAGCCAGAGGCAAGATAAAGACGCAAACCGCCACAATAAGGGCTGCCGCAGCTGGCCACAGGATATAAGTCGTCCCTGTGATCAACTCTAATCCGACAAGGCCAACACCTATCAGGCCCCATTTCAAGCCATTCATAGATTCCAAAAATGCCAAGATAAAATTGGTATCAGATTCCATGACATCTCCCCTATTTCTTCTTATCACCATCTAGCAAAGCGGTCACGCCGCCGACTGTAGCCGCAAGACCAGATAGTTCTGCCGGGACAATGACCGTCTTTTGGTTCGGGCTTTTCGCAAGCTCGCCAAAGGCTTTCACATATTCTTGCGCCACGAAGTAATTGATGGCGTTTACATCACCGCGTGCAATCGCCGTAGACACCATTTCTGTCGCTTTGGCTTCGGCTTGAGCTTCACGCTCGCGCGCTTCGGCATCAAGATAGGCAGCTTCTTTCCGGCCTTCCGCTTCGCGGATTGCCGCTTCTTTTTCACCCTCAGCTTTGAGGATGGAAGACTGCTTCATACCTTCCGCGATAAGAATGTCAGAGCGCTTTTCACGTTCCGCTTTCATCTGCTTGTTCATCGCTTGGGTGATGTCATGTGGCGGCGAGAGGTCTTTAATCTCAATCCGTGTAACTTTCGTTCCCCAAGTATCCGTCGCCTGATCAATAACCGCCAAGAGCTGGGCATTGATCTGATCACGTTTAGATAGAACTTCGTCAAGGTCCATAGACCCGACAACGGTCCGCACATTCGTCAAGCATAAGTTCTGAATCGCGTTTTCAAGATTAGCCACTTCATAGGTCGCCATTTGTGCATCAATGACTTGAATAAAGACAACGGCATCGGCCGTGACCATCACATTATCTTTCGTAATCACATCTTGTGACGGAATATCGATGACACGTTCACGCATATCCATTTTATTAGAAATGCTTTGATAAATCGGAATAACAAAATGAAGTCCGGGCGTGAGAGTTTTTTGATATCGTCCAAAATTCTCTAATGTCCATTCCGCACCTTGCGGTACGATCCGAATAGTTTTGAGAATTAGAATAATCACGACTGCGGCGATAAAAATCGACCCTACTTGACCTAAATCCATGTTGTTGTCCCCTTTCGACAATTAAGTTTATTTTGGCGCCACTTAATAAATCCTCTAAATTTCAGATAGCATATGCTCCGCAGAGCTGACTTTAAATTCGCCCGGCGCT
>CAYWSI010000063.1:0-10706 GCA_964460585.1 uncultured Algimonas sp. | reverse complement strand
TCCGTTCCCAACGTAGGGCTTAGCGCCGGGATGGCGATGTCGCGTCCTGAATTTGCTGAGAGCGGGAGCGCTAAATCTGCGGCAACCCGTTCAATCCGCGCGCAGGCAGCATCATAATCCCCGCCAGCGGGCAGCGGCGTGCCAATGATAATTTCTTGGGCCACTTGATCGAAAATACAGACAATACGCGGGCGAACTTTTATCGCGTCAGGCGTTCCAATGGGGTCGGGCTTTGCATCGCCGAGATTTTCAACTTGGCGCACCATATCATAGCCAAGATAACCAAAGAGCCCCGCTGCCATAGGCGGCAGGCCTTCTGGGAGGTCGAATTTAATCTCGTCTTGTAAGTCTCGAAGCGCATCGAGAGGCTTGCCAGCGCACGGCTCATACGCACCTCCGTCACGGCTGATTTCGCTGACATTGCTTGAGGCGCGCCAGATGATGTCAGGGTCAAAGCCGAAAAAACTATAGCGGCCCCGCTGTTCGCCGCCCGTGACGGATTCGAACAAGAAGGCATATGGTTTGCCGAGACCAGCTTTTAGGAAGGCAGAGACAGGGGTATCAATATCATTAATGACGCGAGTGTGGACAAGCTGCGTTTTGGACGTGTCGACCGCTTCAGCCGCAGGGGAAAAGGTGAGGGCCATAGCAGACCTTACTCACCCTCAATGCCCATAATGGCGCGAACTTGGTTTGGATATTCCCGCAATTCATGTTCTTTCAAAATTGCCAAACGATAGGCGTTTTGAATATCTCCGCTGATTTCTGCGCCAATATTGCTCTGGACTGTATCGAGGATTTCGCCAGCTAACCCGTCTGTATTTGGCGTGATGGCATCTAAACGCGCGAGCGTATATGTCAGCGGGGTAGCGCCAATGCCGCGTGCAGTGTCACCTACATCAGCTGCCAGCAGGTCAACAACCACAGAGCCTGCGATGTCACGTGGTGGTTGTGCACGGGAAATACCGCGTTCTTCAATGACAGCCGCTTCACCTAATTCCTCGGCAATCTCTTCTAATGTACGGCCATCACGGATTTCACCGGCGAGACCTAATCCTCGCTCAGTTAGAGCCTCATTGATTTTTTCGTTTTGCCATGCGGTTAGGACTTGGTCTTTTACCTCGCTCAAGGGCTTCACTGTGCTGTCAATGACATCGGTGATGCGGAAGGCGACAACGCCATCTTGCGCGGTTGGGAAAATATCTGTGTCAAATCCAATATCTTCCGTAAAAATAAGGCGGAGAAGTTCGTCATCTTGTGCGATGCCGGGGATACGGGCAGACCCGTTTAGCGTTAGCCCGTCCCGTGTCTGTCCAACGCGGTCGATATAGTCATAACTTTCCATCGGTAAGTTTAGTTCTGACGCGATAGCTTCCAATGTTTCGCCATTGATTAGCCGCGTGTCGAGTTCATTGCTGATATCAAAAATGCGGGCTTTGGCAGCTTCCTCTCCAAGGTCGCGTCGAATTTCGGGCTCTATGGAGGAGAAGTCTGGTGTTGTGGCTTCTGTTACACTTGGAACAAAAACAGCTTCCCAGCCGCCAAGGCTGTTCTCAATTGCACGGGACTCGGATTCCTTAAGCTCAAAAGCGACGTCGTCCGTAACGGGGTCAAGGAGCTGGTCTTTTTCAACGCCTTCAAATCTGTCTGGGGAGACAAGGCCAAGCGCGCTGGCCACCAGGGCCGGGTCTTCATTTGCCGCAAGGCGTGTGGCGGCTTCTTCAGCTGTTGGTTTGTCAGGCGCCGTTAAGACAATAACGTCACGTGTGGCTTTTGAGCCGAGCACACCGCGCGCAATGCGGCTGTCAAATTCGCCTTGAACATCTTCTTCTGTGATCTCGCCAGCAACATCTAGCAAAAACCCTGAGGGCTCTAAGCGAATCATTGTCACTTGGCGATATTCTGGGGCCGTGTAGCGGGCCGCATTTTCATCCAGATAAGTCTGTAGCTCTTCATCCGTTGGCGTTTCGGGTGCAGGGACCGCATCCTTATTTAATGTCAGAACTGTCGCTTTGCGTTGCTCGGATAGAAAATCAAATTGCCGTTTTGCATATCCAGCAGGGGCTTGGATGCCACCGACAATCGCTTCGACGGTTTGGATGCGGCGTAGATCGCGCAAAACGTCTTCTTCAAATTTCTTGACGGTATATCCGTTGCGAGCTTGCGCGAGAGCCTGCTCAAGTCTGCTGCGGTCAAATTTTTGCGTAATCTCGGATTGGAAAGCCGGGATAGCCTCAATATAGGCCTTCGCGTCGGCGCGATTGACGCCAACACCAAGGTCTTGCGCATCTTTTTCGATGGCTAATCTGACCTGATATTGTGATAGTAAATCACGATGGATACCCTGTCTGTAGGCTTCTTCATTGGTGAGACCTTCGCCGCGTTGAACGGCTATCTCGCGCAGACGGGATTGCAGGTCGCGGTTGAAATCGCGTGTGGACACACTGGCATCTCCCACACTGACAACAGCATTTCTTACGCCCGGTACAAAGATGTCATTCACGCCCCAAACCGCAAAGGCTAGAACGAGCAAGCCAACGAGGACCGCAACAAATGCATTTTTAATTTTTCCGCCAATGGATTTTGCCATGAGAATGTAGTTTCCAGTTAACTAAAACGTTAGTCGTCTTACCTATGAGGGGCGCGTCTTACAAGACCGCGATGCGCTTGCAATGAAGCTGTTTTCGCACAACATATATCACTCAAATACGGAGATACATTATGGCCAAAACTATACGTTCTTTAATCGCCGCGAATTGGAAAATGCACGGTGATATGAGTTGGGTGTTTAAGCCTGCGGATTTCGCAGCCCTATATCACGCTGAAGACCGTCAGCATTTGGATGTTTTGATTTGCCCGCCAACCACTTTACTGGCCTCAATGCTGGACCCTGAACAGACTGGCGTGTTGTTAGGGGGACAAGATTGCCATGCTCAGAAGTCTGGCGCACATACAGGCAATGTATCTGCTGAGATGCTGAAAGACGCTGGAGCAAGCTATGTGATTGTCGGTCATAGTGAATGCCGTGCGGCGGGAGACACGGATGCCGCCGTGAATGCAAAGGCGAAAGCCGCCGCCCGTGCAAAGTTGATTCCGATAATATGTGTCGGTGAGACAGAAGCGGAACGCGAAGCGGGCAAAGCCAAAAAAGTTGTCGCGGCGCAAATCAAAGCCAGCGTGCCGAAACTCAAAAACTATGTGGTTGCCTATGAGCCTGTTTGGGCGATTGGTACGGGCAAAACAGCGACGCCAGATGATGTCGATGAAATGCATAATGCAATACGAGACCTCGTGAGCCCGAAGACGCGCATTTTATATGGCGGATCCGTGAAGCCCGCGAATGCGGAAGCGCTTTTGGCGCTGAAAAATGTCAATGGTGCTCTTATTGGCGGCGCAGGCCTTGAGATGGAGAGCTTGGCTGAGATCGCAAAAGCAGCGCCAAAGTATAGAGGGCGCTGATCAAGGTTTAAATGAAAGCTTAAGAGATAGGGTTAACGAAGCGTCAATGCCTTCGCGTCACAGTCGATGAAACGATTCGGCTCTTGTTCTGTGAGGTCATCATGCGGCTTATAACTCTATCTCTTTTTGCGACTCTTTTGTCAGCGCCTGCCTTCGCAGCAGATCTCGGAACTTACCGTCCTGGTACACCTTATAGCAGCACGGTCGCGGGCGGTGCTGATGTCTGCGAGAGTCATTGTTCGGGTGACGCCCAATGCCGGGGCTGGAATTATGTGAAGCCAAATCCAAGGGCGGCTGGTATTTGTGAGTTCCTATCTTCGGTGTCTGCGCCTATTGCCTCGTCAGTCTCAATTTCAGGAGAGAACCAATCTGCTTCATCTTTTTCTTCGAGGGTTAAGCTGGGAGGTACAAATACCATTCGTGTCGGCACACAGGTGACGCCGCGTCAAAATACCGTCACTGTGGGGCAGGTGTCCCCAAGACGCACTGTTGTACGGCAGACGCAGCCGGACCGTATCGTTCCGCAAAAGGCATCGACTCGTCCTGTTGAAAACTTAAGCCTGACGGAACAACAAAATAGATATCGCCAAGCACGCGGCGTTAGAAATCAACCCGTGCCTCAACCACAATCTCGTCAAGGAATAGCCTCTCAGCGGCAGGCTCATGCGCCGCAGCAACGGCCAAACTTCCGCCCGATTTTGGACGGACCTGCTCCGCAAATTCCTGCACAACAATTTCGCCAACCTCAAGTTCAGCCTGCACAAGGACAACGGGCGCGGCGCGCAACAGGGCCGCGTCATCAAAACAGAGTGCAAGGTCAAGGCTATGCGGCTCCGCAATTTCAAGACCCCAGAATACAAAACCCAAGGGTGACAGCACCCAATATCCAGAGTCAAAATTTCCAAGGTCAGCCATATCCAGGTCAGCCCCCCCAAGCCCAACCCGTGCAAGCCCCTCAAGGTCAGCCGCAGCAATTTACGCAGCAACAGGCGGAGCGTAGAGGGTCGTCTCGCCCTCCGGTTGGCCAGCCTATTCAAGCGCCGCAAAAACCTGTTCGACCGCAGCCTTCAACGCCTAGCCAGCGTCTTGCGAAACTTGCGGCGCAAACACGGACGCAAGCGAACGCTGCTCCAGTGACAGGGCCTATTGCATTAAATCCTGAGCAGGCCAGACAAAGCCTATTTGGCCGCTTAAATGATGATTTGAAGGCAGCTGCAATTCCGACATCTAGCGCCGTTCCAACGCAGCCTGTTGCGGAGCAACCCTTAGATGAAGTTTTGGCAGGCGGTCGTTAGGATGTTTTCCGCGTCTTAATCCAATGTCTGATGCCAGTCTGAATGGCTGAAAATGAAAGCCTAAACCAGCCAAAGATGACGAAAATAACAAAACAGACCGTTAGCGGGATTAAGATTGCCATTGCAACGATTTCGGCGTCATAATCGAGCAATAACAAGGTTTGCGACCCGCCAGAGAAGGCCGCAATCATAGCTATGAAGAGCCAAATACCGACCCAGTAAAAACGGATAAGCTCATTTTTTTGTTTGAATGCGGTGACGGGAATAAAAAACAACGTCACAAAGACGAGAGTAATCGCAAACATCATGAGACTGGGGAGGTACTGTATCAACATGACACGCGCGCTTTCGTCTGAGGGCTCTATATAGTTTCAATTACAAGCCCTGTGCCGAGTCAGGCTTAAGCGCGTTCTTTTGTTGTTAAAAACCGCAAATCGGGATTTTTTTCCTGCGCATAGCCGACATCCCATGAGGATTTCGCGAGAAATACGGGCGCGTTATCCACGTCTGTTCCCGTCGTCATAACGTTCTTATCGACGAAGGCCTTCACTAAGGCTTCGTCATCGGCGGCAATCCAGCGCGCCGTTTGATAGGCGGGGACTTCGAATGTCACCTCCAGCCCATATTCGGTTTTAATCCGCTCCCGCATCACATCAATCTGGAGCGAGCCCACAGCGCCAACAATCATGTCGCTCCCGAAGTTGGGTTTGAAGAGTTGCGTCACGCCTTCCTCGGCGAGGGATTCCAGTGCCTTGCGCAAATGTTTCGCCTTGAGCGGATCTTTCAATTGCGCGCGGCGCAGGATTTCTGGCGCGAAGTTTGGAATGCCCGCAAAGATAACTTTCCCAGATTCAGAGAGGCTATCCCCAACGCGTAATGCGCCGTGGTTCGGAATACCGATGACATCACCCGCATAGGCGTTTTCTGCCAGCTCTCTATCTTGGGCAAAGAACAGAATAGGATTGTGAACAGAGATGGTTTTATTCTCCGCCGTTTTGAGTTTCATACCCCGCTTAAACTCACCCGAACACATACGCAGGAAAGCCACGCGGTCACGGTGGTTCAAATCCATATTGGCTTGGACCTTAAAGACAAAGCCCGCGACTTCTTTTCCTGTCGGTTCAATCGTGACCTCTTGGCCAGCTTTTTTCGCTGTCTCTGACTGCGGTTCAGGACAGAGCTCTGCCAGCGCATCGATGAGTTGCAACACGCCGAATTTGCGTAAGGCAGAGCCAAAATACACAGGCGTCATATGGCCTTCGCGGAAACTCTGCGGGTTGAAGTCAGGATATTCCTTGGCGAGCTCTTGCTCCTCCATAAACTCATTCAGAAGCTCATCATTATCAAACATGCCGCCAATTGAGTTGCCATCAACTTTGGTCAGCACATGCTCGCCGCCATCCTCGGGTTTGACGAAGTGCAGGAAATCATCGGTGCGTAAATCGACCACACCTTTGAAACGGCGGCCAGAGGCAGCAGGCCATTGCATTGGCACGACATCAAGGGCGAGCTTATCTTGGATTTCTTGGATGATATCAAATGTGTCGCGGCCTTCGCGGTCGAGCTTATTGACGAAGGTAATAATCGGAATATCCCGCAGGCGGCAGACCTCGAAGAGTTTCAGCGTTTGCGGCTCAATCCCTTTGGCAACGTCGAGCACCATGACGGCGCAATCGGCGGCAGTGAGGGTGCGGTAGGTATCTTCGGAAAAATCCTCATGGCCCGGCGTATCGAGCAGGTTGAAGATGAGGTCCTTATGCTCGAACGTCATCACAGAGGAGGAGACGGAAATGCCGCGCTCTTGCTCAATCTTCATCCAGTCAGATTGGGTGCGGCGGGCTTCACCCCGCGCGGCAACCTTACCCGCTTGATGGATAGCCCCCGCGGCGAGCAGCATATTCTCCGTCAGCGTCGTCTTACCCGCATCAGGATGAGAGATGATGGCAAAGACGCGGCGGCGTTTCGGCTCGATTTGAAGGGCAGTAGACATGAGGCGGGGATAGGCGGCGCGCGGCGAGGGGGCAAGAGATAAGGTGAGGGAGATGAAGGCAGGAGTGACGCTTGCAAACCATATCAAGGGTCTGCCGATATTTCATACAAGGCAATTAGGACTGCCCGCAGTAAGACTTCGTATCAAACCCAGCGGATTACCCGCCCTAAAATTTCGAGAGATCAAACTTTCTGGTTAGGCTTACACCTGCAAGCAGGCCATTTGTAGACCCGTCAGGCGCTTGGAGGATGGGGCTGTCTTCCGCGTCATCAAAAAATTCTCTATAACTTGCAAAGGCACCAAGTTGGAAATTATCCGTGATTTGATACCAAGCAATGACGTTAAAGGCATAGCTATTAAAACCAGAGCCAATATCAAAAGCTGTTAAATTAGAGGCCGCGCTTTGTTCGGCTGAAACGCCAAAAAAGGCCTCATTATAATTGCTATCACCCCAGCTGATTGTCGCGGAAGGTTGAATGCCGAATTTACCGCCATCATAGGCTGTCCCGACGGACGCATCGACGATAAAACCATCATGACCATCAATGATGTCTCGGCCCGCATTTACGACAAAGCCGACAGGGCCCAATGTGCTTCTGACATAACCGCCGATGGGGAGGCTGCCATCCACATCCTCTAACCCATCTAAGGTCGGGCTATCATCTGAATCACGGCCTCTTTGGTAAGCAATTCTAGGACCGGCCCGTAGCGACCATTTCCCAATACCTTCGCCTGTGCCGACTTCTATGAGGCGGTAGGTTAGAGCTGTTCCAAAGAAATCAAAGCCTTTAAAGTCATTGACCTCAAGATAGGGCAGGACAAGAAACTCATCATCGTCTGAGCCTAAATATTCTGGTGTAATGACGCCGGCCACGCCGAAATAGGCGGTATCGCTCGTGGATGTCGTATTATCAACATTTTGGGCATAGACCGTGGGGGCGAAGAAACCCGATAGCGCCAAGACGGATAAAAATTTAAAGTTCTTTAGATATGTCATTAATTTTTCTTCGAATAGAGGTTTGGGGAGTTGAATAGTAAAGCTTATTTACGTGTCACGATTTAAAGCGGATTGGTTCTCCTCACGTTCTAAGGCTTCAAAGGCTTTATTCCATTTTTTCATTTCATTTCGCGCATCGCCGATAAAGGGACTCCAGCGGATTGCGGTCATGAAGGCCCACGCCATGAGGGAGCCTGGAAACCGTGTCGGTCTGTCAAAATGGAGTAAGAGTATAATACGGTCCTCATCGGTCCGGTTCCAGGTTTCATGTTTGAAGGTGTCGTCAAAGACAAAGGCTTTACCGTCGTGCCAATGCACAATCTCATCGGCTATCCGTATGGCGCAATTTTCGCGGGCTTTTGGAACTTGTAAGCCTAAATGCGCAACACAAATCCCTGCGGTCACGCCCTTATGCGGCGCGATTGTTATGCCGGGGTCATGGATTGAAAATAAAGCCGTTCGTAGGCGCGGGACTTGCTCGACGAGGGCTGTCGTCTTGGGACATCTCGCGCAATTCTCTTTAGACTTAAATCCATAGCCCCAAAGGAAGTAAGACCGCCATTTCCCCTCATCATCCAAACGCGCATGATCAGGTGAAATATCAGACAGCGAGGGGATAGCATCACGGTATTTCAGGACTTCGAGGGCTTCATCTCTAATGATTTCCCAGTTGGCTTCGAGAGTTTTAAGCCATGGGAAGTGGGTATCGTCCAAGATTGGCGTGGCGCCAACCTTTGAATATCGCTTGATATAGGGGTTGATGCGTTTGCGTAACTTCTTTCCGCGGCGGACCAAACTGGAGCGATTTAGAACCATCTTTCCAGTGAATTTACGCGCATTCGCTTGTTTGACTTCCATCGCGTGCGCCTCATTTGCTTCGCTGACAGTAAACCATCTTACAAGATGGTTACGCTTTTAAACTATTTGTGGATTTGCCTTGATGGAGTTGGAACGGAAGGGGCTTTACATTGAGGCGAGGGCTTGCGAGTCACTGCACTATGGATGTTCTCAATAATAAGCAGTTCGAATCCGCGAAACGGGCGGCTCATGCCTTGAGTGATGCGGCTGGCGGGATGCGGGTTTTATCTTCGTTAAATTGGGATGTTTCAATGCGAGACGCCTTCTTGAAACGTGGAGCTATCCCTAAGCCTGACTATCCGACTGTCGATACATCTGCGGCGAGGGAGGCTATTGCGGCGGCCCGCAGTCATCTTGATGGTGATCATGTGGTTATGGAGTGGCTGAGCCGTGCCAGTTCTGATTTGGAATCTACAGCCAATATGATGGACACACGCGGCACGGCGGAATTTTATCAACATTCTGCGGCGCTTTATGGCTGCCCAACCAAGCTTATGTTGGACCGCGAAACAAAAGTCTTGGATTTAGCGCGGCATATGGATTCGACCTTGGAGGGCATGGATTTTGATCAGCTCGTTGTGGAAGGGTTTGAACAGGATTTGGATGCCAAGGCCTTTGCGGCGGCGCTGGTGGAAAGACTTAAGCCCTATTTTGGGGATGAGGCGCCCGCGGTGATTGTCTCTGAGGAGGTGTCCGCAAAAGCTGCGGCCTCGTCGAAACGTATTCGTATTCGCGCCGATGCGCGTTTTACAGACCGCGACATTGATCAGCTGTTACATCATGAAGCCCTTGTACATGCGGCGACGGGGCTGAATGGAAAAATTCAAAAGGACTTCCCCATATTGCGCCATGGTCATCCCGGCACTACGGAAATCCAAGAAGGGCTAGCGGTCTTTGCCGAAGTCATTACGGGGAATATGGACCCGCGCCGTTTCCGCCGTCTGTCTGGCCGCGTTATGGCTATTCAAATGGCGATAGATGGCGCGGATTTCAAAGAGGTCTTTGATTTCTACGAAGCACGCAATGTGGGCCGAGAGCAAGCCTATGAAAATACGCGCCGGATTTTTCGCGGCGGTGTCATGTCTGGCGGCGCGCCATATACCAAAGATATGGTTTATTTAAATGGCTTATTGCGCGTGCATAATTTTATACGGACCGCCGTGAAATTACAGCGTGCGGATTTGATACGGGTCTTATTTGTCGGAAAATTAGATATTGAGGATATTCCAGCCTTATCTCAGCTGGCCAGTCAAAAGCGTATTGAGCCGCCGAAATATATGCCGCCTTGGGCCAGCGATTTGCGGTTCCTCGTCAGCTATATGGCCTATTCGGCCTTTCTCAATCAGGTCAAAATGCCGGGGTTTCAGGCCTATTATGAAAAAGAGTTGAGTAAGGTTCCGGATGTCTGGACCTTCGCCGATGGGGATCCGGATAATTAATCTGATTTATCGACTGCCCCAACGCGGGCGCAATACTGCGCTCGGAATTTTATAAAACTCGATGGCATAGTCATGATTATCCAATCCCACCATTTCCCTTTGGATGAAAAAGGCTTGGACGGCATCTGCGGCCATTTGTGTGCGGCGGGGGTCGCCATTACTCTTTGAAAATTCTTCGAGCGCGCGTTCCATTTTCTTCGCGGATAGGCCAAGCATGAAGGCCTGTTCGCCCATCATTTCCGCTTCTAGGACGTCCATTCCTGTCGGGCGTTTCGATCCAAGAGCGGGATGGTTCGTCAAAGATTTTGGCGGGCGAATGGTCATGGACTGCGTTAACTCTCCCGGCGGGTGAGGAACGCGAGGCGCTCAAACAGATGCACATCTTGCTCATTTTTCAATAGCGCGCCGTGCAGCGGAGGTATCATTTTTTTCGGATCAGCTTCTTTAATCGTCTCGGGGTCAATATCTTCAACGAGCAAGAGTTTCAGCCAATCGAGTAACTCCGATGTACTCGGCTTTTTCTTGAGGCCCGGCATGGCGCGCACGGCAAAGAAACGTTTGAGCGCCGCAGAGAGCATGCGTTGTTTTAAATCTGGGAAATGGACTTTGACGATATCTGCCATCGTTTCCTCATCCGGGAATTGGATGTAGTGGAAGAAACAGCGGCG
>CAYWSI010000062.1:0-10760 GCA_964460585.1 uncultured Algimonas sp. | reverse complement strand
TGGTCCTGCCAGTGATGGCGGGTTCTGGTTGATGGGCGCGCGCGGACCCTTAGGGCGAGAGTTTTTTGATGGGGTCCGTTGGTCCCATGATGAAACCTTAGCGGATGTGCAGGCACGTACGAATGGCAATTATGCCGTGCTTCGTACGCTGACCGATGTGGATGACCTTAAGGCGCTTCGTCTTTTGCGCCGCTCTCGTTTATAAGGGCGAGCGTTGCGTCGATAAGGGAGAGGTTTGCGCCTTTACCGTGACCCGGCACAACGATTTTCGCTTTTGGATAGGTGGCCTTCATCCAATTTAAGCTAATCGCCCATTTTTCGAGATCGGCATGTTCTTGATTGCCGAGTGTTTTTGATCCTGCGCCGCGGACTGTGCAGCCTCCATATAGGATGTCAGCAGAGGGGATATAGGCAATGAGATTGTCGGATGTGTGGCCGTGGCCCGGATAGGCCAGCTCGACAATCCCGACCTTGGTTCGTGAGCCCGGGTTTTTTAAAGCGGCCACAGAGGTGTTGGGTGCTGGAAACCCGCTTTTCGCGGCTAGGCTCGGCGTATCAGGGTGAGTGAATATCTGAATGCCTTGCCATTCCGCGACATCTACGCCTGCCGTTCTGTCCATATGATGATGAGTCACAATCATTTTAGTGACGGATTTACCTGTCTCTTTTTTGACTTTTTCTAGTAAAGATAAAGTTGCCAACTCGCCCCAAGCGCCGTCAATCAAGATGACATCCTCGCCGTCGACAACGACTAACCCATTGACTGGGATTGGGTTTTGTCCGGGGAGTGAGTAATTGGTTGTATGCACCCAGACGCCTTCGGCAATTTTTGAAAGGGTGACGGGATAGTCAGCTTGGAGCTTCGTTAGAAAACTATCTGCGGCTTTCGGCGTGGGCGTTTCTGCGCCTCCACAAGCAGCGAGGATAAATGCGGTGAGTAAGAGAGATCGTTTTATCATAGCAAAACCCTATTCAATTTTCGCGCCGATATAGACATGCAAGCTAGAGAATTAAAGGCCCAGTAACGTCTCTCGCAAACTCAAGAGGTCTCGCCACGCATCTTTTTTGAGCTCGGGTCGCCGAAGCAGGAACGCGGGATGGTAAAGCGGTAAGGCAGGATATGTGGCTTCACCGATTTTGACCTCTTGCCACTGACCATGATTTTTCATGATTCCTGTCACGCCTGTTAGCGCGCTCATGGAAAGGCCCCCGACTAAGAGCAGGACTTTAGGCCGGATCAATTCAATATGCTTTTCGATAAAGGGACGGCACAGCTCTATATCTTCTGGCTTGGGATTACGGTTTTTAGGTTGATGCCAATTCATGACATTGGTCACATAAAAGTCTTCGGGTCCAAGTGCGATGGCCCCCAACATGCGGTCAAGGAGCTGACCTGAGGCACCAACGAAAGGTTTGCCTTGAATGTCTTCATCTCTGCCAGGGGATTCGCCGATAACCATGAGATTAGCGGTCGGATTGCCGCGCGAAAATACGACTTGCCGCGACCCATCAGAGAGCGCACCCGCATCAAATGCGGTGAGGGCAGCATGAAGTGCGTCTAGGGAGTTGATCTTTGATAAATCTATTTTCGGAACTGGGGCTGCGGCGGGTATATTTTCAGCTGCCGGTGTCTTGGCAGTGGTTTTCTTGGTCCGCACTGGGCGCGCAGGCGGAACTTTGGGCACATCCACACCCATTTCGGCATACCAGTCCAGCAGTGATCTGAGGGCCGCGTCCATTAAAGCTTAGCTTTCACCATTAGGGGGTCCATTTTTTACCCGTCCAGAAAACTGTCCGCACGTTACTCTCAATACAGTTGATAATTTCGCCTGCAATATCTTTGCCCGTCGCCTCTTCAATACCTTTCAAGCCGGGGGAAGAATTGACCTCAAGAATTTTGGGTCCTGTGGCGGAGCGTAATATATCGACGCCGGCTACATTGAGCTTGAGTATTTTCGCGGCTTTGACGGCTGCGCGGCGCTCTTCTTTGCTCAACCGGACTTTCTTGACAGTTCCGCCTTGATGGACATTGGAGCGGAAATCGCCGTCGGCGGCGGTGCGCGTCATTGCAGCCACGACTTTGCCGTCGACGACGAAGCAGCGGAGGTCAGAGCCTTTCGCTTCTTGGACAAATTCTTGAACCAAGAAATGCGCGTTGAGTCCGCGGAACGCGTTGATGATTGCACTCGCGCCTGCCCAGCTATCTGCGAGAACTACGCCTTTGCCTTGTGAAGATTCTAGAAGTTTCACAACAACGGGAGCGCCGCCGACGAGTTCGAGAATGCCTTGGGTGTCATGAGAGGATTTCGCAAAGGCCGTTTCTGGCATGCCGAGACCGTGCCGAGAGAGGACTTGGTGGGCGAGTAGCTTATCGCGGCTATTCCCGATGGGGGCTGCATTATTCAAACAATAAACGCCCATCGCTTCGAACTGCCGGACAACGGCCATGCCGTAAAATGTGAGGCTGCTGCCGATACGGGGTATAATGGCGTCATAGCGCGGCAGAGGTTTGCCATCATAATGAATTTCCGGCTTATGGGCGTTAATCGACATATAACACCGCGAGGTGTAAATGCAGTCGATGACATGACCTCGTTCTTCAGCCGTCTCAATCATACGCGTATTGGAGTAATTTTTTGGCGCTTGGGTCAAAATTCCGATGCGTAAAGGACGTTTCGGGATTGACTTTCGTCCCTGTTTTTTGCGGTAAAAATCATAGTTGAGAACAGGTTGTTGAAAGCTGATATCGGGACGAATGGTCGAATTTTCTGGAATAGCCGACCGACCTAATAGCATACGGTAACCCATAGTTTCGCGGTTGGTGAGTGAGATATCAATCGGCCAACTTCGGCCGCCAACACTAATTTTGGCGCTAATAACATAGCGGAGTTCCGATATGCCATTCGAGCTGGTTACATTGCGGCGGTCGATGATTTTTGCTGAACAGACGACTTCAATGGTTGGATCCGCTGGGTCTGGATGCATAATAAAACGAACTTGCGGGTTTTTATCTGTCCCAAAGGGTTCAATCGCAACGGCATGAAGCGCCGAGGTTCGCGCCCCCGTATCAATCTTGGCTTTAATGGCAGGCAAGGATAAATCGGGCAGAGAAACCCATTCTTCCCACCCCAGTACGGGGCCGCTCTTCAGTGTGTCGTCACTCATAAGCTCGAACTTTTGATTTGAAAAACTACGGTGTCATAGCAATACGGAACCTTGTCCGCTGTCGCTTAAGCGGTTAGAGGATAAGTCAATTCAAGTCATACTGCTAGGGCCGAAGACGAATAATGTATAATTTAGACCAAACAACCGCTGCCTTCACATCCGCCGATGCGAGCGTTGAGCGAGAGAGTATGGAATATGATGTCGTCATTGTGGGGGCAGGGCCGGCTGGCCTTTCTGCGGCGATCCGTCTTAAGCAAAATAATCCTGAAACCTCTGTGGTGGTCTTGGAAAAAGGCTCCGAAGTGGGCGCGCATATTCTTTCAGGCGCTGTTTTAGACCCGATTGGACTTAAGGAACTTTTCCCAGATTTCGAGACAATGGATGGTTGTCCCGTCAAAACAAAGGTCACATCGGATAAGTTTCATATTTATGGTCCAGCGGGTGCATTTCCTATTCCGCAATTTGTGCTCCCGCCTTTGATGCATAATCATGGAAATTACATTGTCTCTATGGGTAACGTCTGTCGTTGGATGGCAGAACAAGCCGAAGGGCTTGGGGTTGAGGTTTTCCCGGGGATGGCTTGCTCAGCCCTCGTTTACCGCGAAGATGGCTCTGTCAAAGGCGTTGTTGCGGGTGAATTTGGTTATCAAAAAGATGGCAGTAAAGGTGAAGGCTATGAGCCGGGAATGGAGCTGCACGGTAAATATGTAATGCTGGGTGAGGGCGCACGCGGCTCGCTGTCTAAAGTTGCGATTGCGAAATATAATTTAGCGGAAGGCAAACAGCCGTCGAAATTTGGCCTCGGCATGAAGGAGATTTGGGATATTGACCCGGCCAAGCACAATGAAGGTGCCGTTCTTCACAGTGCAGGTTGGCCATTAGGTGCCAAGCAGGGCGGCGGCTCATTTGTCTATCACGCAGAAAACAACCAAGTCTTCCTCGGCATGATTGTTGATTTGAATTATGAAAATCCGCACCGCTATCCTTATATGGATTTCCAAAAATGGAAGACTCATCCTGATATTGCTAAACTGTTAGAGGGCGGCAAACGTGTCGCTTATGGCGCACGGGTTGTGACGAAAGGCGGCATTCAAGCTGTACCAAAAGTCGCCTTCCCGGGCGGCGCTCTGCTTGGCTGTACAGCAGGTCTTGTGAATTTGCCGCGCATTAAAGGTAATCATAATGCGATGCTCTCCGGTATTCATGCGGCAGATGCGGCAACGAAAGCGCTAAGCGCTGGCCGTTCAGGTGATCGCCTACAGGCTTATGATGATATGCTGCATGAGGGTCCGATTGGAAAAGATTTGCGCCCTGTCCGAAATATCGCACCGCTGAATGGCCGCTTTGGGCCGTTCCTTGGCGGCATGTTGATGGGCGGGATTGATATGTGGATGTCAAGTCTTCTGAAATTTAATCCCTTTGGTACAATGTCTCACAAAAAAGATGATGCGGGTTCGACCAAAAAAGCGGTTGATTTCAAAGTGATTGATTATCCAAAACCTGATGGTGTGTTGACTTTTGACCGTCTGACTAATGTGTCCATGACATTTACCAATCACGGTGAGGAACAGCCGAGTCATTTACGCCTGATTGATGAGTCTGTTCCAATCTCTGTGAACCTGCCTGAATTTGATGAACCTGCCGCGCGCTATTGCCCAGCAGGTGTCTACGAGGTTTTGACGGAAGATGATGGGTCAAATCCACGCTTTAATATAAATGCGCAAAATTGCATTCATTGTAAAACATGTGACATCAAAGACCCGTCTCGGAATATTGTTTGGACAGTTCCAGAAGGCGGCGGCGGTCCAAATTATCCGAATATGTAGCTCCGCCCTTCGTCTCAATATTGTGAAGACTGCCGCTGATATGGCGGCTTGCCTCCGCGCGGTCTTACCCGCAGAAAGCTGACATGAAACGTCGATTATTTTCCCTGACCTTTGCCGCGCTTTTGGCCTTGTCTTGTCAGAGTGCCAATGAGGCTTATGCCGCTCCGAAAACCCAAGAGTTGTCTGCACTTTATGCAGATTACTTGGCAGGTAGCTATGCGCATAAAATCGAAGACCGCGCAGCCAAGCAAAAATATTTTACACGGGCCTTCCTTAGTCAACCCAAAGACACGCGCATTGGCCGCCGCGCAATCGTCTCCGCGATTGAAACTGGCGATATGGACGGGGCTATTGATTTGGCTGAACGCGTTCTGAAAGCTGATAAGAAAGAACCCCTGGCTAGAGCAATATTAGGCACGAATGCCTTTCGCAAAGGCCGCAACGGCCGCGCCGTAAAATATTTTTCTGACCGTTCTAGTGATGCCACCATGACGATACTCATGCAGCTCATACGTGGATGGGCTGAGGTTGATGATAAAGATTATAAAGCCGCGCGTAAAAGCTTCGCGAATTTGGAAGCCGGTCCGTATTTTGATTATTATGCAGAGCTACAATTGGCGAAAATTGATGCCCTGCAGGGTGAAACAGATGCTGCATTGGAGCGTTTGGATGCCCTAAAGGATACGGGTGTCGCCAGAGAAGAATCTTTTCTGACACGTGCGCACGTGCTTGTAGCTGCCGACCGAAATGAGGAAGCCATTGCCGCTTTAGAAGAGGCCTTGGCCGATAATGAACGCTACTCGATTGGGCCAGTGGGAGATTATTTAAAGCGCTTGAAAGCTGGACAAGATTTGCCTGAATATGATGCGAAAATGCAGGCATCGCGAGCCGTTACAGATCCAGCATTTGGTTTCTTTTTAAGTAGGCGATCACGCGATGGGGCCGAATTATATCTGCGCATTGCAAATTGGATTGACCCCACGAATACGAAATCTGGAAGCTGGCTTGGGTCTATTTTGGAAGAGCAAGGTGATGAAGGCGAAGACGCGGCCTATGCGCTTTATAGTGCCGTCACAGACGATGATCCTTATTATATCTCGGCGCAGCTTAATATTGCGCAGATTCACTTTAACCGGGAGAAAGATGATAAAGCGATTGCAACGTTAGAGGCTCTTAATGCGCGAGAGCAATCCGTGTTGACGCGAGAAAGCCTCGGGCGCGCGCGTTTTTTCCGTGAAAATTATGAAGAAGCTTTGCCGTTTTATAAAGAGCTTGTTGATTCATTGTCGGATGAAGAACTGACGTCAAATGTTGAACCTCTCCGTTTCAGAGGGATTATCTATGAGCGGTTAAAGCGTTGGCCAGAAGCCGAAGCCGATTTTAAACGCGTTTTGGAACTTGTTCCAGATGATGTCGATACGCTGAATTACCTTGGTTATACTTGGGTGGATCGGGGCGAGAATTTGACCGAAGCTTTTGATATGATTCGTAAGGCGGTCGAAGCAGATCCAGAATCAGGCGCGATTGTCGATAGTTTAGGATGGGCGCATTATAAGCTCGGCGAATATGCGCAGGCGCGTGAGAACCTCGAAAAAGCCGTGGCTTTATCGCCGTCTTCTGCGACGATTATCGACCATCTTGGCGATGTATATTGGAAATTAGGCCGGAAACGCGAAGCTGGATTTCAGTGGAAGCGCGCCCTTGAATTTGATCCGACAGATGAAGAACGCGCCACAATTGAAATAAAGTTGGACAAGGGGCTGGACGCAGTGCCGGCGACTCAGGCTTTGCCATAAGTTATGTCTGCGGGGCTTAAGGCACTTGCACGCGCAAAGGTGAATCTTACTCTGCATGTCGGGGCGAGGCGGGATGATGGATATCATGCCTTAGACAGCTTAGTTGTGTTTGCCGATGTCGGAGATGAGCTAGAATTCAAACCAAGTGAAGATAAGACACACCTCACAATTCAGGGGGCAAAAGAGCTACGCGTGAATGAGGAAAACTCAGTTTTGAAGGCGATGAAATTAGTCTCTGCCCCCCCGCACCATATCCAGCTGACGAAATATTTGCCTGTCTCATCAGGGATTGGGGGTGGTAGTGCAGATGCCGCTGCTGTTCTGCGTCAATTTCCTACCGATTTTTCACATGGCGAATTAGCCTTTAGCTTGGGCGCGGATGTGCCGATTTGTTTACATTCCAAAACATGCCGCATGACAGCTATCGGCGAAATAATTTCATTTTTGCCAAATTTAGGGCAGCTTAGCGCTGTTCTCGTTAATCCGCGCGTCGCGGTCTCCACGGGCGAGATTTTCCGACAATTTGATCAGGCAACCAGGGCCCTTGTTCCTAAACCAAATGCCGAGACAGGAGATCTACTATCTCGGGCTTTGTCGGGAGAAAATGATTTGCAAGATGTCGCCATTTCTAAAGCGCCCATTATCGCAACTGTTCTGCGTAGCTTGGCACAGCAGCCGGGGTGCGAGCTTGCGCGTATGTCGGGGTCCGGTGCGACCTGTTTCGGAATTTTCCGATCGGATGCCCAAGCGAAGGCGGCTGCCGAGTTGATTTTGGCCGCTCAACCAAAATGGTGGGTTGCGCCTTGCCGCTTGGGTGACCGCCCTGAGGATTCTCCGGCATGATTGACGCAAGTTTCGTTCTCTGGATTCAGATAGGCGCACTCGCTTTTTTTACTAGCTTGGCCGTGACGGGTTTCATGTCTCTTGCTGGATTGGGGGATGCGTCAGATGAGCGTTCAGCGCATCGCGGTACGGTGCCTACATCCGGAGGTGTCGGCCTATTGGCGGGCATGGGCGCGGCCCTATGTGCGATTGCGATTATATTCCCAAGCTTATCTTTGCCGCGAGGCTTTGCACCCATTCTCTCATTATTGTTCGCTGTCGGGATGCTCGGCCTCGTCGATGATGCGTTTACTTTGAGGGCGAAACTGAAATTTGGTTTCATGATAATGATTTGCGCGGTGGCGGTTTGGTTCATTGGTGCGCCGACAGATTTGCCTTTCCTCAATAAACCTATCGCGCTTTTGCCTGCGATTGGTTTCTTTGGTGCCATGCTTTGGATTTTTGTGGTTCTAAATGCTGTGAATTTTATGGACGGGTCAAATGGTATGATGGGTTTGTCCTTGGCTATCGCGAATATTGGCCTGTTTGGCGCGGGCCTTATTGGTGGCTCGGCGATAACGCTTTTGCTTTCGGGACTGTCCTTGATGATAATTCTAGGATTTCTGCCTTATAATTTACGGCGGCATGCTCGCATTTTTTCAGGGGATGTTGGCTCATTGAGTCTAGGGTTTTTATATGCCGTTACAGTCTTGTTTCTCATCCAAGATACGCCTGACAAGACCTTGCATTTGGTCGGTCCCATTTTGATTTTGCCGCTATTGGCTGATGTTTTATTGACCCTGGTTCGGCGGGTGCGTAATCGCGACAATCTCTTAGAGGCCCATAATACGCATTTATATCAACGGCTCATTCGATATGGATATAGTCATTTAACCGTGAGTTGGTTTTATGCGCTCGCGTCCTTGCTTTGCGCAAATATCGTTGTGATGGGCGCGTCGCGTGGTTGGCTGAACCAAATAGGTATTCCGCTGGCGTTAGTCGGGGCTATTGCGATGGCTTATATGCTTATAAGTCAGGGGCTTAATGATAAGACCTTAGCTAATTCGGGCAACGACAAATCCGGCTAACTCTTTCAGCGTATCGCGCAGCGGCGTTGCCGGGAAGACATCCAGCGCATCGGCGGCATCTTGAGAAAATTGCTTTGCCAGCTCCATAGTGGATTCCAGTGCACCGCTATTTCGCAGCATGGAGACAGCCCGCTCTAGATCGACGTCTTTTTGTTCATGGTCGACAATGACGCGCCGCCAAAAGGCGCGGTCTTCATCGGAGCATGTTTTTAGAGACCGAATAACGGGCAATGTCATTTTACCTTCGCGGAAATCATCCCCGACAGATTTACCTAAGGCACTGGCCATGCCGCCATAATCTAAGGCGTCATCGACGAGCTGGAAAGCGAGGCCGAGTTTGAGGCCATATTCGCGTAAGGCGTCGCGTTCCTCGGGCGGTCGTCCTGCGATGACAGGGGCCACTTCAGTTGCCGCTGCAAAGAGAGCTGCAGTTTTAGCTTTAATCACGCGCATATAGTCTTCTTCTGTCATGGCGAGATTTCGCAAGGCAGCAAGTTGTTGCACTTCACCTTCGGCAATGACGGAGGACGCATTGGATAAAATACCTAGGGCTTCCATGGAGTCGGTTTCTACCATCAGGTTGAAGGCCCGTGCGAAGAGGAAATCACCGACAAGGATAGAGGCGCTATTGCCCCAAATCATATTGGCAGGTTTTTTACCGCGACGCAGCGCGCTCTCATCGACAACATCATCATGTAGTAATGTCGCGGAATGGATAAATTCGACGGCGGCGGCGAGTTTATGATGCGCATCGCCGCCCCCACTAAAAGAAGAGTAGTCGCAAAGCTGGGCCGCGCTGATAGTCAAAAGCGGGCGTAGGCGCTTACCGCCGGCCCCGACTAAATGCTGCGCGAGGTCGGGAATAAGCCCGACAGAGGACTGCATACGGTCTAAAATAAGTGCATCTACGGAGCCCATATCTTCCCCGGTAAGCTCCCAAAGCGTTTGCGCGGGAGAGAGGGCAGCGTCTTGCTGAATTTGTGCGGGCGCATTCACGTGCTGTAGACCACCATTTCAATTCAGCTGCCAACGTAGTGCGGGACGGCGCGCGCGGCAAGGCGTTTCGCTGTGTTGCATAGCGGAGTTGCATAAAGGCAAGGCCGACCCCAACTCTATTAGGCCTTAAAGCCTGACTTAAACCGCGAGAGAGTTATGATTTGCATCATTCGTACGATGAATCCTGTAACTCTCAGCTTCGCGCAGGCGGTTTTGAAAGATTCTGGGATTGAGAGCTTTTTGTTCGATGTGAATTGCTCCGTTCTGGATGGGTCAACCATTCTTGTGCGAAAACGTTTGATGATTATTGATGAGGATGAGGCAGACGCACGCGAACTTTTAGAGGCCGCAGGTCTCGGCAAGGAATTAGAGCCCGCTGCCCCGCCGCAAGGGGCTCATCAACATAAAGACACATTCGTGTCAAAGCTCTTGCAGCTCATGGGGATTTAGCCGAAATAGGGTGTATGAAATGTATTCTGACGACCAATAATCCCGCGACACTGAATTTTGCTGAGGCGATTTTAAAAGAGGCAGGGATTGATTATTTTGTGCTCGACCAAAATATGAGTGTTTTGGAGCCGGGTATTATGATCCCGCGCCGCCTCATGGTGATAGATGAAGACGAAAGCGCTGCGCGGCGGCAATTGAGCCTCGCGGGGATGGAGCGAGATTTGATGGCGCAGGGTTAGAGGGCTTTGCCGAATATGGCGAAAACCCAAAAAATACCTCTTATCAAAACATCTACAATTACACCTCCTGCTTTATTTTGTACCCAGCTCCATCCCATAAAGAGGCCAATTGCAGCGCCAATTAGAGCGCCAAGAAAGGCAATTAGGGATATCTTTGCGGGGGCTTCAGGCGGGAAATAGATAGCTAGAGCGAAATAAGCTAAACCTGCGCAAATGAGACCTGCTGCGAGTGCGGAGAGTGAGGTCTTCAGAAATTCGCGCGATGTCATTTTTTGAACATACGACTTCCGAGTGAAAGATTGATTACTTCTCCAATATTTTGAGGCGCACATTACGGTTGCGCTTTTGGCCCTAATCCCTAGAACGCGCCTTATGACT
>CAYWSI010000061.1:0-10920 GCA_964460585.1 uncultured Algimonas sp. | reverse complement strand
TCTTCCTTGCGGTTTACATGCATATGTTCCGCGGCCTCTATTACGGGTCTTATAAAGCCCCGCGTGAAGTCATATGGATACTCGGTTGCGCGATTTATCTCGTCATGATGGCGACGGCTTTCCTTGGCTATACACTCCCTTGGGGGCAGATGTCCTTCTGGGGCGCAACCGTGATTACAGGCTTTTTTGGCGCAGTACCTGTTGTTGGTGAAAGCTTGCAAGAGTGGTTATTGGGCGGTTATTCCGTTGATAATGCGACGCTGAACCGTTTCTTTGCGCTGCATTATCTCTTGCCATTTGTTTTGGCCGCCTTGGTTGGTCTTCACGTTTGGGCTTTGCATCATGTGGGTCAGAATAATCCGATTGGAATTTCCGAGAAGACCAAAGAAGATACATTGGCTTTCCATCCCTTTTACACAGTCAAAGATGCCTTTGCGATAGCCGCCTTCCTCGTGATTTTTGCGATTTTCTTATTCTATCTCCCGGATGCGCTCGGACATTCGGATAATTATATCGAAGCTGACCCACTCCAGACGCCTGAACATATTGTCCCGGAATGGTATTTTCTACCCTTCTACGCGATTTTGAGAGCTGTGCCGTCAAAGCTATTTGGTATTCTCTTGATGCTTGGCGCGATTATTGTGCTCTTCATCTTGCCTTGGCTCGATACGCATAAGGTGCGTTCTATGCGTTTCCGCCCTGTTGCGCGTTGGTTCTTTAGATTTTTCATTTTCTTTTGTTTTGTGCTTGGCTGGTGCGGCGCGGGGACACCTGATGACATAGCTATACCGCTTGGCGATACGGGGATAACTTTCTACCGCTTGAGCCAAATTGCGACGATTTACTATTTCGCCTTTTTCCTGATTATCCTGCCTGTTTTGGGACTTGTTGAAAAACCCATCAAACGCCCAGATTCAATTACCAAAGCCGTGCTTGGTGATGGGAAACATGGCGCAACTCCTGCCCCGGCTGAATAGCCGGGTCTGACCTTTTAATACTCGTAGTTAGAAAGCGCGAAGACATGGCGTTCAAGACACCGAAAAACATAATCCTTGGCACAGTCCTCGTAATTGCATCTGTTACTGGAATGGCGTTTGCCGCTGGCGGCGGTGTTACGGGTGACTATAAAATGAAGCACCCAGATTGGTCTTTTAAGGGCGCCTTTGGGACATATGACCGCGCCGCTGTGCAGCGCGGTTATCAGGTTTACCGCGAGGTTTGCGCCGCCTGTCATAGTTTGAAATATGTCGCGTTTCGTCACCTCGGGGATAAGGGCGGTCCCTATTATCTTGAAGATTTCTCCAACCCAAGTGACAATCCCTATGTGAAAAATTTTGCTGCGGATTGGCAAGTCGCGGATATTGATTCGGAAACAGGTGATCAAATTGAACGCCCTGGAATTCCAGCGGATTATTTCCCGCTACCTTTTCCGAATGAACCAGCAGCCCGCGCGTCAAATGGCGGCGCGCTTCCACCGGATTTATCCAGCATGGTCAAAGCCCGTTCAGGCGGTGCAGATTATCTTTATAATTTGCTTATTTCTTATGACACGCCAAAACCAAACGATGTTGAGTTGACGCCAGGATTGCATTGGAACCCTGTCATGTCAGGCGGGAAAATCGCTATGGCTGCGCCTCTCTCTGATGAAATTGTGTCATATGAACCCTTGGAAATTAATGATCACGGCGAGGTAAAGCAGGTTGATGCGCCGCTGGAGACGGTTGAGCAGTTGGCGTCTGATGTGACTTATTTTTTAGCGTGGACAGCGGATCCGAATTTGGAGCAACGCAAGAGCATTGGCTTTATGACAATCATTTACCTCCTCATTCTCTCATTGCTTCTTTTCTTGTCCTACAAGCGCGTTTGGCGGGATGTGAAGCATTAGGCTTTAAACACATGAATTTGAAGACCCGGCTCTTGCAGCCGGGTTTTTTGTTTTGCAGGAAGAGCGCATGACACAAGTAAATGACACGCAATGGACCCTCGGTATTTTAGGGGGGTCTGGCCTTTATGATTTGGCGGGATTAGAAAATAAAGAATGGGTGAGCGTTAGCACGCCTTGGGGGTCGCCCTCTGACGATATTCTCTTTGCTGAAATGAACGGGGTCCGCCTGCGCTTTTTACCTCGCCATGGCCGGGGACATGCGATTTCGCCTTCTGACGTCAATTACCGCGCAAATATAGATGCGCTGAAGCGGAGCGGTTGTACGGATATTCTCTCCATCTCTGCTGTGGGGAGTTTGCAAGAACCCTATGCGCCGGGAGACTTTGTCATGGTCAACCAAATGGTGGACCGAACTTTCAAACGCGAAACCAGTTTTTTTGGCGCAGGCTGCGTCGCTCATGTCAGCACAGCGGACCCAATCTGCGAGCGTTTATCGGGCTTGGCGGGCGAGGCTGCGCAGGCAGCGGGCGCAAATGTGCACCGTCCGAAGAAGGATAAAGACCTGACCTATGTCGCGATGGAAGGTCCGCAATTTTCAACGAAGTCGGAAAGCCGCATTTACCGCCAATTGGGATGCGACGTTATCGGCATGACAAATATGCCGGAAGCAAAACTCGCGCGCGAAGCTGAACTCCCTTACGCGACAATGGCGATGGTGACGGATTATGATTGTTGGCATGAAGGCCACGGGAGTGTGGATGTGGCGAGCGTCATTGCGGTTTTGCAGAAAAATTCTGCGACAGCGCAAAAAGCCGTTCTCAATCTTATTCAAACATTGGCGGCAACGCCCCGCACGGCCTCTCCGCAAGGCATTGAGACAAATTTAGATGTTGCAGTGATTACGGCGCCCGATGCGCGCGACCCAAAACGAATGGCAATGCTAGATGCTGTCGCGAGGCGATATTTAAATCAAAGCTAAGGCCAGGATGATGCAGGCTGACTAGGGATGTTCCGCGCCCCATAACACGTCTTGTCTGGTCCAACCTTTATGGCCGTTTTCTGATTTCACTTCACACCACCCCTCGCGGCAATTTTGTATCCGCAAGAGGGCTTGTGGGTCTGTGCGAGCGACTTCGCGGGCTTGTGCATTGGGGCGAGATAGCAGAGGGGTACTTTGCAGTGTCAAGGCTGTGCGAGAACCGGATAAGGCAGGCTTCCGCACCCACGCTTCATCACCGGATATATCTCTAACTTTGCGCCACATCTCTGTTTCGGCCACGATTAAGAGCGGTAATCCGCGGCGTTGATATTGCCACGCGATGGGATGCTCACGGCTCGGCCCCGTACGGCCATTTACTTTAGAGAATTTCAAGCTGACAAACCGCGGCACCACGAAACCAGATGGCGTGCGATCTGCACTCACGCGGTATATATTATCCATATCCGTCGCCGGGAGCGGCTCGACGATGCGTGTCGGCCTATCTTGGGCGAGGGCGGGCGTTGCCAATATCAGGGCTGAAAGCAGGAGGAGGATATTCTTGCGCATAATCCCAATTGTGCAAGTATTTCGGTTAAGGAAGGGCTAATTCATGATAGAGTTCGCATTGCATTTTTTCAATAAACGGTCCAAACTCTCAATATGAAGTCTAAGCCGAAGGTTGTTGTCACGCGTCGTCTGCCGATTGAGGTGGAAAGCAGAATGTCAGATATGTTCGACACGGTCTTGCGCGTGGATGACACGCCTATGACCCAAGACGAGCTCGCGCACGCTATTGCGAATTGCGATGTATTTGTTCCAACAGTCACAGACCGAATTGATGCGGAAGTTCTTTCTCATGCGTCAGATAATTTACGCCTGATCGCGAATTTTGGAGCTGGCACAAATCATATTGATGTCGCGGTGGCCCATGCGAAAGGTATTCCCGTTTCTAATACGCCGGGCGTTTTGACAGAGGATACAGCTGATTTAGCTATGGCGCTTATGTTGGCCGTCTCGCGCCGTTTGGTTGAAGGGGACCGCAGCCTACGTGCTGGCGGCTTTACGGGATGGAGCCCGACTTATTTATTGGGTCACCGTGTTCGCGGCGGTAAGTTAGGTATTCTTGGCATGGGCCGGATTGGCCAAGCCTTAGCCCGGCGAGCAACAGCCTTTGGGCTAGACGTCCATTATCATAACCGCAGAAGGGTTCCTAAAGGCATTGAAGAGTCATTGGGTGCGACATGGCATGAAGATTTGGACGAGATGTTAGGGCAGGTCAATTTCTTGTCGATACATTGTCCGTCGACCCCAAGCACCTACCATTTGATCAATGCAGAGCGTTTGTCCAAAATGCGGCCAGATAGCTACATTATTAACACCGCCCGCGGAGAAATTATTGACGAAGCGGCTTTAGCTGCCGCTATCAAAGCGGGCACAATTTCTGGGGCTGGACTGGATGTGTATGAGCAGGAGCCTATACCTCACTCTGATTTATTAGACTTGCCCAATGTTATTTTAGCGCCTCATATAGGTTCGGCGACCCATGAAAGTCGCCGCGAAATGGGCGAGCTTGTTCTCATAAATATTCGCGCCATGATGGATCATCATGCCGCGCCCAATCGCGTCCTACCGCCGGGCGCGAGTTTCCAAATAGCTTCGTAGAGGATTTATCATGAAACATTTACTTATTGCTTCCACAATTTTACTCGCAGCCTGTTCTGCGGCTGAACCTGTCGCCGAGGCCGCCAATGCCGCCGAACCAAAACCAGCGCCGCAACAGGCAGCGGCTGAGGCTCCGGCGAAGCCAAATATTACGAGCCAAAAGCTAAGCGATACAATGTATATGCTTTTGGGACCGGGCGGAAATATTGGCGTCAATATTGGCGAAGACGGCGTCTATATGATTGACGATAAATTCGCGCGATTTGGCCAAGAGATTATCGATGTTGTTGCGAGCTTAACGGACCAACCCATCACATATGTGTTGAACACACATCATCACGGCGATCATTCTGGGGCAAATGCCGAAATGCGTGCGGTGGGCGCAACCGTCGTTGCGCATGATAATGTCCGCGCGCGCATGGGCACAAGTTTTATGAACAAGGCTTTTAACAGAGAGATGCCGGCACGAGATGAGGCGCTTTGGCCAAACTTAACCTTTTCCGATGAAATGACACTTTGGTTTAACGGTGATGAAGTGCGCGCAATCCACACACCAGCCGGGCATACGGATGGCGACACCATTGTGCATTTTGTCCAATCTAATGTCGTCCATATGGGCGATAATTATTTTCGCGGTATGTTGCCATTTGTGGATGTTGATAGCGGCGGCACGCTTCAAGGTATGATAGCGGCTCAGCAGATTGCCTATGATTTGTCCAATGCCAATACGCAAGTTATTCCGGGTCACGGTCCCCTTGCGACCAAAGAAGATCTTGGGCGCTCTATCAAACGCCTGCAAGCGATACATGACCGCGTGAAAGCCCGTAAGGACGCCGGGGAAAGCCTACAGGCGATTATCGCGGCGGACCCGCTGGCCGATATGACAGAGTTAGAAGCCTTTATTAAAAAGCCGGCGATGATCACGGCGGCATGGCGGTCATTAGGCGGCGATATATAAACCGCATCGGCCTCTCTCATGAGCTTTGGCACCCACGCCTATGTTTCAGATGAGCGGAACAGTTCGGTTCTTTTTAATCTGAACGGGGCCTTAGTCCCGCGAGATAAAGCTGTCGTCAATGTATTCGACTCGGGCTTCATGTTGGGTGACGGCGTTTGGGAAGGCCTGCGCGTTCATCAAGGCCGCATTGCGTTTTTAAGGGAGCATTTAGACCGCTTATGGGAAGGCGCTGCCGCCCTTCATATTGATATTGGTATCACGCAAGGTGAGCTGACGAACCGATTATACGATACGCTCAAAGCCAATGACATGACGGAGGGCGTGCATATCCGCTTGATGTTGACACGCGGATTGCGCTCTACGCCCTATCAAGACCCGCGCGTTGTCATCTCCAAGCCGACGATTGTCATTGCGCCTGAGTTTAAAACCGCAGACCCCGCCATCGCGGCGAGAGCGCAACGGCTTTATACCGTTTCCGTTCGTCGGGGACGAGCGGATGTGCAAGACCCTGGTCTCAATTCTCACTCCAAAATCAATTGCGTCACGGCCTGTATTCAAGCCATCCAAGCGGGTGCTGATGAAGGCTTGATGCTGGACCCGCAAGGGTTTGTCGCGACCTGTAACTCGACCCATTTTTTTATTATTCGAAAGGGTGAGGTTTGGACGTCTACGGGTGATTATTGTTTGGGCGGTATCACGCGCGGTAAGATTATCGAGCTATGTAAAGCCAATGGCATTCCTGTCTATGAGCGGAATTTCCCGCTGGCGAAATGCTATGGTGCCGATGAAGCTTTCACCACTGGGACGTTCGCGGGTCTGGCCCCTGTTGGCGAAATTGATGGCCGTAAAATCGGAAGCGGAGAGCGCGGGCCGATGGTCGAGCGTCTGCAATCTCTTTATCTTGATCTTATTCACGAAGACACCTCTGCATGATAATCGCCATGTGGTCTGGGCCAAGAAATTTGTCCACGGCGATGATGCGCAGCTTTGGCGCGCGCGGTGATTGCATGGTTTGGGACGAGCCATTTTTTGCACCCTTTCTTAAGGCGACAGGTAAAGCCCATCCGGGGCGGGACGAAACACTCGCAGCCCATGAGACGAACCCAGCCGAGGTGGCGCGTCTTTGCGCCGCGCCGACATCTACGCCGTACCATTTCCAAAAACATATGCCGCATCATATGTTGGATACGTTCCCAATGAACTGGACCGTAAAAGCCGCGCATTTTTTCCTGCTTCGTCATCCGCAGCGCGTCATTGCGAGCTATGCTAAAAGCCGCGCTGCATTTGATTTAGACGATCTTGGCTTTGCTGCCCAACATCGGCTTTGGGAACAGCTGGGCCAACCCCCCGTTATTCACAGCGAGACCATTTTAAATCATCCCGAGACAGCTTTGCGCGCACTGTGCCGAGCTATTTATATCCCCTTTGACTCCGATATGCTCGCTTGGCCATCTGGCCCGCGTCCCGAAGATGGGGCGTGGGCGCCTTGGTGGTATGAGAGCGTCTGGCGCTCGACAGGATTTGGCCCGCCGCCTGGGGATTTACCGGTCATTTCAGCAAAATATAAACCCCTCCTTGAGGCCTGTTTGCCCGCTTATGACGCTCTCGCGGCTCACTCGATTAAGGTGTAGCCGCTTCCAAAATTTCGCCCCGTGCGAGCAAGGCGTTGCATCTTATATCGGGTTAATAAATGGTTAAATCCGAATAGGAGACCTTTTATGACTCGTACTTTAATTTTTATGTTTGGCCTTGCTACAGCGACAGCCATTCCAGCCGTTGCGTCCGCAAATTGCGGCACGGTTCAAGGCAGTTTTTCCGTCACATGCGAACAAGGCGTTCAAGTTTATCGCCATAATGCACCGTCTGGAATTCCGCGCGGCCTTACGCAAGCGCAAGCCAGTTTACAAGCAGCGCAACTTCGCGCGAACACAGACCGCCTACGGATTGAATCTCAAGAGCGGGCCACGCGGCGCGCTGCACAATTACGTGAGCGGGAAATTGTGCAAGATGAGTTTCGTTCGCGTATTGTGAACCAAAATATCCGCCAGTTCTCAAACTCGCGCTTCGGGCGTTTCGGCGCTTTCGGCGGCGGATTTAATAACTCAGGTGGATTTTTTGCACAGCCAGTTCGAATTCGCACTGGTTCTTTGAATGTTCAGGATTAGTCATCTCATATTAAACCCTACATAGGGGGCAGCTCGGGTCTCGGGATAGGCGAATGGTCCTACCTGAGACCTGAAGCGCATCAAACATATAGAGCCGCCCATCTAGCGGCTCACCTGCGCCTGTGATGAGCTTGATGGCCTCCATGGCCATCATCGACCCGCCCATACCCGCAATCGCGCCGAGCACGCCGTGGGTGGCGCAATTTTCTTCCGTCTCTGGCAGCTCCGCGACAAAACAGCGATAACAAGGCGAGGTTTGGCTCACGTTAAATACTCCTAATTGTAAATCAAACCGTCCCAAAGCGCCAGACACCAACGGAATACCAAGCGCGTAAGACGCTGCATTCACATCAAAGCGGGCCGCGAAACTATCCGTGCCGTCCAATATCACATCATGCCCGCGCAGCAGATCTTCCGCATTCTCCCCCGTCAGCCGTTCGGACACGGCTTGCACATGGCAATCAGGGTTCAGCGTTTCCAACCGCGCCGCCATGACATCCGCTTTTTTCGTCCCAATATCGGCGGGCGTAAATTGTATTTGCCGCTGCAAATTAGAGGCATCCACCACATCATCGTCAATCAAGGTGATATGCCCCACACCTGCCGCCGCGAGATAGAGCCCCGCAGGACCGCCCAATCCGCCTGCGCCAATAATCGCCACCCGCGCCGCCAGCAGCGCATTTTGCCCCGCCCCGCCAATTTCGCGCAAGGTCAGGTGACGTGCATACCGATCTATTTGAGACGGGGTGAGAGCCATCTTATTTTGCCTTTAACGCCCAAATGTCGAGCCCGTCCAAAACCAATTGATCCGCGCCCATGCCGCCAAGTGTGGCAAAACGTCCGCGGCCCAAATCTATCAAGCCGCGATGGTCCATTGTCGCGGCGGGTTTATCTTCGAAAACCACATAGTCATTCTTCGCCGTGTCAAACCCCCAGACATGGGCGGAGGGGCCACTGGGAATTTTATTATATCCGATACCGTTATAATTATAGGCATTGTCAGAGCCCCCCGCGAAGAGGATGAGATTTTTGTCCGCCACCCCCACGGCGGCCATCCGGTAAAGCCCGCCGCCCGGCAGTTGCGGCAGGCGCGTCCAATTAATTTCGCGTCGGTCGCGCGCCTCTATATCGCCGCGCCAACAGGCCGAGAGCGTCTCAAAGGTTCGCCGCGAGTCCTTATCCTTCGGCGGAATAATTTCCACCCCGTCGCAAATCACCATGACAGAGCCAGCAATCCCGCCCGCATGGCCAAAGACCGGCGCGCCGGGCCAATCCGTGCCGCGCTGCCAGCTATCCGTCTCCGTGTCGTAAATCTGCACATCGGCGACATTGGTATCTGTGTGCCAGCCAGAGATGAGATAAATATAGCGGTCTTCATAGACGAGGCTGACACTATCATCGACGGGCAGGGGAATATCAGTGCGGCGGCTATAGCTCTGCGTTTTGGGATCAAAGGCAAAGACCTCCGGCGTGGAGACTTCCGTATGGTCTTCGGCGACCGTATAGCCGCCGAAAATATAAATCATATCGCCCACAGTCTGCGCCGTGGCCGCGAGCCGCCCTTTGCCATCGGGCAGGGGCGGGAGGGCTTCGCAATTCGACGTAGCCACCGTGCATTTATAGGCTTTGGCGTGGACGTCGCGCCAAGTTTTCCCCGCGCCCAACCCCGCGAAACTATAAATCTCGCCGCCATGCAGAGCCACCGCATTATTGGCGGCAGGCTCGGGGAGGGTAGCCGCGTCGGGTAGCTCCGCTTGCGGGGCGCTGCACCCCGCCGCCGCCAAAGACAAACCGAGACCCAATCCAAGACCCAAGCCTAAATATAATATCCGCCGTAATCTGTGAGTTCCTATCATGGACCCACCCTAATGAACTGTGCGCTGCGCCTCAATGCCCGTGTTAGGCGCCATCTTCTCTCCCATCACTCTCCCATTTCTGCGCGGCGTTTCGACATGGCGGCATATCGCTTATCAAGCTCCTTACGAATCTCGGCCAGCTCGACTTTATTTTTTGCGTCTAATTTCGCCTCTGTCGTGCGGTGTAAAATGGCGGCTTCTCTTATAGCGTCTTCTTCTAATAGCAGAAATTTGAGCAGGCCCGACATGGCGTCTTTGACATTATGGCGGTCGGTGGACAGCTCTTCCAATAAATCCGGCATACGCCCCGAGCGCACAGCTTCGGCAACGCAATAGAGAATATCTCGCCCCGTTTCATAAAAATACCAACTATCCCGAGACAGCTTCCGAAGTTCATTTTTCGGACCAAATCCCGGACGATATTTCGCCACCGCCCAATGAGGACAGGCAAGGCGTTCAAATTCAATATTGAGCAGCGCCATATCCGCAGGCTCTAATTCCGGCATCTGCTCATAGGGCACAATCGGCTGTCCGAATTGATTGACTTTTACATCTTTGCCGTCAACATCTTCCTCGACCTGCCGCGCGCGGGCAGCATCAATCTTGAGACGCTCACGAGCCGAGGCGATTTTGAGTTGTTGGAGTTTGGAAGTGGGTTCACGTCGCATGAGAATCTTTCAAATAGGAAAATGAAAGGCGTCCACGCGCATAGGCTCCGCCGCCAATTTGGCGCGGATGATGCGATTGACGCCCGAATGAAGTGGGACGTCCGTAGGGTCAGTCCCCGCGATGGAGACCAAAAGAAGTATTGTTTTACGCAGGGGTGGCCCTACGGCGGTGTTTTTCTAAGCCCCGGCCATACTTACTGCCAGCGTTCCAGCCGGTCTGGCACACGGAAACTCAGCCCCCCGATATCAGGCGTTACCCTTCAACCGATAGACACACCGTCTCCACCACCAGCCCGTGCAATTTATCAAAGATAAAATGCACACAGTCACGTATACTTGCCTGTCCCGTGTGGCAGAGAACGAGGTGAGGGTATCATGGGATTTGGGGGTGTGGACGCGATTGTCGGAAAGTGTTGTTTTATGGGCGGATTTTGGGGGTGAATTGAAGGATTGAGTTTGCAGTTAGGTGCTCACCCCAACCCACATACCGTCATTGCAAGAACAAGTCTTGCAATGACATGGGGGAGGGAGAGATGATTGCCTCACTCTCACATCCGTCATTACCGGATTTATTCCGGTAATCCATGGTTCGGCATGGGCTGCAAATGAGTTGGTGGTTAAGACCTAAGCTCCCCGAACCTCATACTCAGGTTCATCGCCAAAGAGCGGTGTGGAGAGATAGCGCTCCGCGAAGCTCGGGATAATCGTCACAATCCGTTTGCCGCGCATATTGGGGCGGGCGCCGAC
>CAYWSI010000060.1:0-11010 GCA_964460585.1 uncultured Algimonas sp. | reverse complement strand
GCATAAGGAGATTATCAATGCGAAAGACAAATTTACTCACGCGGAGCGGAACATGCGCGGTCATTATTGCGGCCCTCGGCATTTCAGCGCCCATTTTCTCAGGCGCTTCAGCAAGCCCGGTTACAGAGGCCGTAGACACGCTGGCCCAACAAAGTTTAGAACCCATAGTTAAGGCCGTTAGTGCGCCTGCAACTGTGCCGCAAAAACTGGCTGAGGCGGCCGCGAAGGAAGCCGCTCCGAACGCGGCAAATACGGCCCGTAAAACGGGGCTAAAGCCTATGCGGCTTCGAATGAACCGCCGGTCAGATCAAGCTGTTATTGACAAAGTCGACTTAGCCCGAGCGGATTACGAAGCGGGAGATAAATCTGCCATTGCCGAAATAAACCGTCTTCTTCGTGACGATACGCGGAAAAATCGTTTTGAAGTCAAAATTGATGATCAAGGCAATGGACAGCTCGCAATTTCCAATGGCGCGAGGGGTTGGCCGGGATTCCCCGCGTCGAGCACAGATTGGGAAAGACGTGCCATGAGCGGCGAGATGAAGCTCGCCTTAAGGGACATTATCGCGCGATGCGCCAAGGCCGCTTCGCCTGAATATTTCAGAATGACCCTACTCAGCGGCGATGCCGATTTAGGCAAGGGTACATATGAAATAGGATGCGTGCCGGGCTCGGGGTCCATTCAAAACAGCTATTCCTCTATTGATCTCGCGAACGCTTATCTTGCGTCTAAAGACCTCCCTCTTGAAGATCGTCAGGGTAATTTCGGTTGGAAGATGGGGTTTGCCATGATGGCAGATTATGTAAAAAATACCCCTAATGCGACAATCGCAAAAGACCGCGAGGCCTGCGTCGCCATTCATACGCATTTAAAGACATATGATTTCATTGCGCGAAATTCGACGGGCGTTGATAATCTATTAGCGCAATGTCCAGTTGGGGATTATAATTGGGTGCGAAAACAAGAAAACTTACCCTTGATCCAATAGTGATATTGCGGGGTGAGCCATCACCCCGCAAAATTTATATCGTCCTGACTGTGGGAACAGTGATTCCTATTTGTATCTTGCGGTGAAAATAAGGTCGGCAGCTGTCTCACAGAAACTTGAAAGAGCTTCATTTGAACTGTGAGCACGCCTTAGACTACCCAAAACTCACTTACTACACCTATACAGGATAACTGACGCCAAGACACAGGAAATCAAAATGGCCAAATTTAAATTCGCAACCCTCATACTCGCTTCATCACTCCTCTCTGTCGCCCCCGCTTATGCAGCAGGCAGCGGCGCGACCAGTAGTTCAGGCGGCAGCATCAGCGGAAATAATACAATCTCTTCGCAAAATTATAACCCCGTTGCTGATTATCAAGCTGGATTAAAGTCACTTCGTGCTTCTGATTTTAAAGCCGCGGATAAAAAATTTGCACGCGTCTTAAAAGCTTCAAGCCGTCATCCACAAACGAATTATTATATGGGCCTTGCAAAGGTTGGACAGGATAAGCACAAATCCGCGACCCGCTATTTCAAAACAGCAGTTAAACAGGACAAGACTTTCTACGAAGCCTATGCGGGTCTTGGTGAAGCCTATGCTAATGCGGGTAAGACTGAGAAAGCACAAAAAGTCATGGCTGATTTGAACGAACGCGCGGCGAGCTGCGGTGAATGCTCGGATGCAACTAGAATCAAAACAGCGCAAACTGCTATTCAAACGGCGCTCGACGGCGGCGTCAAAAAAACCTCTTTCCTGACGCCATTTGGTCCAGAAACAGCAGGTAATCAGTATTTCGCCTCTGTCTCTTTAATCAACAATGGACAGTATCAAGAGGCCTTTAATGACCTACGTCTCACATCGGCGGCGGCAGGGCCACATCCTGATGTGACCACATATATGGGATATACGCAACGTAAGCTTGGTAATTATGATGTGGCTAAATCATATTATGCTATGGCGCTCGAAGTTGATCCGAACCATAGAGGTGCCAATGAATATCTTGGTGAGCTTTATGTTGAAACTGGAGAGATGGAAAAAGCGAAACTTCAACTCGCTAAGCTCGAAGAGATTTGTACATTTGGCTGTATCGAAGAAAATGAACTTCGCGGCTGGATTTTCGACGCCCTTCCATAGTTCTTTTGCGGTGAAGCGTCCCTTACAGGCTCTCACCGCAAATATCGCGGCTACGCTGGCCTTTACAGCTCTTGCGAGCTGCACCAGCGAGCCAGTTATATCTCCGTCCAACGCGGCCCCTGAAATTACGCGTTGGATACACCCCGATGATGATATCGTCTCGGCCTTGTCCGAAGAACCCCGTGAATGTTTGCCAGAAGATGCCAGCGGCCAAGATATATTGGGCCGCTTGGCCTTTCGCTCACCGTTCCTTTTGGGCGGGCAAGCTGCGCGGCGCGGCTTGACGTGTCAAGCCTGTCATTCGCAAGGTCAAACCAATTTTCATTTCTTTGTTGTGGGTCTCTCTGACGCGCCAGGAACCGCGGATGTGACGAGTTTTCATTTTAGCGATGAACTGGGCGATGAAATTTTTAATCCCGTTCCCATTCCATCGTTATCTGACGACATTGAAACCGTGAGCTTTAGCAGCGATACGGATGATCTCGATAAATTTGTCCATCGACTCATCACCAAAGAATTTACAGGCCCTGAGCCTGTGCCGGATGTGGAAGCGGCGCTGCTCTCTTATATTCGCGCCTTAGATGATAGCTATTGCGAGACGGCCACGATTGCTGATGTGGATTTATGGCAATTCAATATCCGTGTTATTAATGAGAGTTTTGACGCCCTAGAATCAGAGTCGATATCACCCGAAGCTAGAAACTTTATGATGGCCGCGTTACGTGTAGAGCTGGGACGCCTGCATGACCGTTTGCCGAATCATTCAAAATTACGGGCGGCCCTTGTGTCGATTTCTCAAAAATTAAATCCGGCGAAACAGGCGCAGCCCTCCTTAAGCCCAGCCCTATCAGAATGGCAGCGCCTAGAAAAAAATCTTGCAAAATCCTATGAGCGCTCGCTTTTTAACACAAGCGCAATCGAGACGTGGCTGACTGAAGGATAGGCGGCTTGTGTCTGACGTCAGCGCCCATGGCACAGATTTGGGTCTAGGCTAAGAGAGACTTTTATCTCATATAGGCAAAGATAAGGCGCAATAAATGCAATGGCTCAGCGCCCTAGTGGAAACAAAAAATCACGCCCGAACTCACCACTACTTTCGACGTCGCGTACGACCCGCCTTCTGGGGTCATCTTGAATAATGAATTGGAAAGCGCGATTTTCATGGTGTTCGAATTTAAGTTCGCCTTTTTTTCTCCCATTTTCGAAAACTTCAAGCTCATATTCTTCCCAACTTCCGCCGAAAAATCCAGGCCTGTCTACATCGCTCCTGACTCGTATTTCAGGGTGCCTGTTAGAATAATCACTTCTTATACAGTTTTCAAAATTCGTCATGGCCGCCTGAAATGGATTTGGGACGCGCCAAAAGGCATAATCAAGATATGGCGTAATGCACCCAGCGCTAAATGGGTTTGACCCATTAAGAAACACCTCAACGGTCGTAGACCCCGGCATACATAGCCATCTTTCGCATGCTCTGGAGCTGTCTTGAGCTTGTGCTGGATTGGAGAGTGATAAGGCCGCCCCTGTCACCATTATGATTGAGGATTTAATACGATTAAAAAAACGTGGCATAAAGGCCCTCCCTAACTACAACTTAACATATTATCCTGGGAGAGGCAATTCCTATTCTTTCCCTTTTTAGGTGATAAGCTTGTCAAATGAATGATAAAGCTGGCATGTGAATTGCTTGTTGATGGCGGAAGGGAGCTTCATGATGAGAAAAAAAATAATTAGTAATGCGCTCATTCTTTCGACTTTATTTTTGAGCGGTTGCTCAACAATCAATTCAACGGCTCATAAACTTGGTGTAAATTTTTGGTCTCACGAATTGCAAAAAGCGCCTTGTAAATTCGCGTCAACTGCATCTGATATATCATATTTGGAATGTATCGGTGAAAAAATTCCTCAACCGGATGAAGGTGAAGTCATAAGATTGAGGGGGCTTTATAGTTACACGATTTAGGTAATTATAAGATATAAGATTTTGGAAATTTTGTCTTGTAGCCAAATTTTGGCTAAGCAATTTGCGCCTTTGCAGAGGGGCTCAACGCCTTGTCAACCAAGTCGATCAGAAATTTAGAAAGAAATTAAATGATAAAAAGTGCTTGATTTATTTACTAAACAAATCACTATGAGGTTGCGATTACATATATAATCGCAAGTTAAAGTTATTGAGGAGTGGTTTTAAACTGAATGCGAGCGGTATCTTTTTTTTCATTAAAATCATAACTCAGGAAAATTTTCAATTAGGAGAGTCTTATGAAACGTATTGAATTATTTAAAGAAAAAGTTGCGCTCGTAACGTTTATGCTGATGATGCCATCATTGGCACATGCCCAGCTCGAGCCCGTAGAGAATATGGCAGATACTGTCGTTGGCTTTCTAACGGGTCCGTTTGCGATAGCTGCTGGGACAGCTGCAATTGCAGTAGTCGGTTATAGATGGTTCACAGGTCGTCTTGAACTTGGCCGCGCACTTACGATTGCTGGCGGAATTGTCCTCGTGTTGGGCGCTGGCCAGATTGTTAGCTTTGTTGACTCCGGTATTGGATAAGCTGGTTAGGAATTATGAGATCAAAAGATCTATTATTCATTGCAATGACACGGCCCCCGATGATTGCGGGGGTCACATTTTTATTTATGGGTGTGAATGCGTTTGGCGTAGCTTTATTGTACACCTCCACTCAAAATTTGTTGGTTTTGCCAATAGTTTTACCCATTCATGCTGTCGGTTATTTGATGTGTATGAAAGACCCGCGCTTAATGGATGTTATAGTTAAGCGGGCTCAAAAAAGTTCTGGCGTGCCAAATAAAGAATATTGGGGTGGAAAATCATACGAGCGATAACAAATAGAGCAGGGAGACAATGCCAACGAAATTAGTAAAAAAAAGACTGAATGCAAAAACAGGACTACGGTCTGAAATGTCGCAGAGTCGTCATATACCCTATACGCGAATGGTTGATCATAGCACAATCAAAACGCGTGAAGGGGCTATGATGCGTATTTTACAAATTGAAGGTTGGCCATTTGAGACCACGGATGATGACCAGATAGATGCTCTGAAGGTTCTCAAGAATGTCGTTTATCGGGGGATATCTTCTCCAACAACGGCTATTTATACGCATATCATTCGCCGCAAAACGAATATAAAATTACCGGGTGAGATGCCTGATGTTTTTAGTGATAAATTATCTCAAAAATATAAAGAAATTTTAGGGTCGAGAACGCTTTACGAAAATGCGCTTTATCTGACTATAATTGAAAAGCCGGACTTGCTTGAAAAAAGTCAACAGAACTTTTCAAAAAAGAAATCCGCTAAGTCGTCTCCTAAACGTAAATTGAGCGCAAAGGCGCAAGCCCGAAATGAGCAACGTGAGAAGCAAAGAATATCTGACGCGGCGCGGTTAGATGCGAGGATGTTAAGGAAATTAGATGAGAAATCGTCTTTGCTCTCAGAAAACTTGTCACAATATGGGGTCAGAGTTCTTGGAAAAGACACGTCTCGGGGTGGGCTTTTATCTGAACCTCTTTCTTTCATTTATGAGCTTGTAAATGGTGAGCGCCGTCCAATTGCTTTGCCGGGTCAAGAAATATCAGATTATATACCGAGTTCTCGTTTGATTTTTGGCCGAGAAAGCCTGCATTCACGTGGAGCTCATAAAGGGTTAGAGCGATATTCATCAATGATTTCAATTAAAGATTATGCTCCGGAAACCATGGCGGGGATGCTCGATAATCTTCTTTCATTGCCATTTGAATTTGTTTTGACACAATCTTTTCTCTTCGAAGGCCGTCAGAAGTCGATCGAAAAACTTGAATCTACACGCCGGAAATTTGCATCTTCAGATGACTCAATTACGCTCCAAGCGCAATTGGTAGATGCTAAAGACCAAGTGCAAGCGGGGCTGATTGCCTTTGGCCGCCATCATCTCACGCTTCAGGTTATTAGCTCTGATGCGAAAGAACTGGACGCAAATATAAGCAAAGCTATTACGGCGTTTACAAATACAGGGTGTATCACTGTACGTGAGGACATTAATTTAGAGGCAGCGTTTTGGGCGCAGCTTCCTGGAAACTTTAGTTATATAGCCCGCGGGGCAGGCATTTCGTCGATGAACTTTGCAAGTTTATCATCCTTACATAATTACCCTTACGGTAAAGAGACGGGCAATCATTGGGGCAATTCGGTCACAACCTTTGAGACTGTTGCTGGAACACCTTTCCATTTTAATTTTCATGTGAACGACTTGGGGAACTTCACATGTATAGGGCCGTCAGGTAGCGGAAAGACTGTTTTGTTGGGCTTTTTGTTGGCGCAGGCGCAAAAGTTTAAGCCCAAGTGTATTTTCTTTGATAAAGATAGGGGTGCCGAGATTTTAATTCGGGCGCTTGGGGGTAGCTACGGTTTAATTGAGCCTGGTGTTCCAACGGGTTTCAATCCGTTGCAAATGGCTAATACTGAAGAAAACCGTGCTTTCATTCTTGATTGGATTAAAAGTTTACTAGGGCGACTCACAACGTCAGAAGAAGATAAAATTTTAACCACGGCGATTGCTGAGAATTTTACTCAAGGAAAGCGGGCTCAAAACCTTCATACATTTTCGGAATTAGTTTTGGGTCAAAGCCGAGATGAAAGATTAGCCAGAGATTTGGAAAAATGGCATTCCGATGGTGAGTATGCTTGGCTGTTTGATAATGAGGATGACACTTTAGACCTGAATGCGCGTGTTGTTGCTTTTGATTTAACGTCTATTTTAGACACGCCTGCCATCCGTACGGCGACTTTATTGTATATGTTCCATCGTGTAAAATTAGCACTGGATGGTAGCAAGTCCCTGATCTTCATTGATGAAGGTTGGAAGGCTTTGGATGATGAGGTTTTCGCTAATAAAATCAAAGACTGGCTGAAGACTATTCGTAAAATGAACGGCGTCATAGGGTTTGGATCACAATCCGCGAGTGATGCTGCCAATAGTTCTATTTCCGACAGCCTGATCGAGCAATGTCCAACGCAAATTTTCATGCCGAATTCTAAAGCTAAAGAAGAAGATTACCGCGGCGCATTCGCGTTAACCGAGGCAGAATTTCGCGTAGTAAAAGAAAGTCCTGTTGGCTCACGTCAGTTTTTAATAAAGCAAGGCAATGGCTCTGCTGTTGCGAAACTCGACCTGTCTAATATGGATGACGAGATTGCAGTTTTGTCCGGACGGACGGAAACGGTAAATTTATTACGCGACATAAGAGAAGAGGTCGGTGATGACCCGGAAGTCTGGCTTCCAATATTTCACGAGAGGAGAAAATGATGACGAATAATATAGGGTTCAAGAAACTTCTACCGATTGGTGCGGTTTTTATGATGTGCTGGCTAGGTGTGGCTCCAGCTCACGCTCAAATTATTGTTGAGGACAGGGACGTAAAAGATCAGGTGGAGGAATCGGGAGATGAAATAATCGCCGCGATTGAAGCGGCGGATGAGAACCGAACGGATTTTGAAGAAGGGGCGACAACGGATTACTATGCTGATGCGATAGAGCGCCTTGATACATTAATTGATGCCTTGAGCCATGTTGACATGGAAGAGCGTGACGCTGAAATTTTTGCTGAACTTACAAATCAAGATAAGGCGCGTGAAGATATATTAGCAATATCAACGGGTGTGGGATCGACTTTCGGATTAGCCTCAATCAGTGAAAAAGACTTCGAGGATGAAGATGATACCTCAGATATTAATGCATATTTGAAGCGATACGGATATTTAAGGCCGAATCAGATTTTTCCTTTAAATGAGGCATTTCGAAACCAACTTATTGACGAGCATAAGGCCTTATATTTCTCAGATGCTTTGGTTGGAGCCGTGGATAGTTCACGTGAAGCCCGGCACAATGCTTATCAAGCTCTTATCGTCAAGGCAGCGGCAACGGATGATGCTCATCATGCTTTGGATATTAATAATGCGCTATTGATTGAAAATGGCAGGAATCTTGCATTATTGATTCAGTTGCAAGCCGCGCAATTGAGTGCAGATACGGCTTTATTAAGAGCGCAAACAAGATCCCGAGAAAGTGTGTCAAATATTTTTGGGTTGCGCGGCGCAACCAACTGATAGGGAATGGCGATTTCAATACAAATTTAGGAGAGAGAGAATGAAAAAAACAATAAAAATATTTACACTTATCACGGTTTGCATTGGCGTGAGTGGATGCGCTCATCAAATCTTAAAAGCACCATGCGGTCCAACCGCAGGCTTAACGGATCCTTGTGGAAACCGTACGCCTATTAATGGTGTAAAGCTGGTTTTGACAGCAGATATTGATGAGGCTGGAAAAGCGATAATTAAGAAAGTCTAGTAAAGGATTTGTACTAAAATCGACGGGCTTTGTAATCCTCACAAGGTTAGTGTTAATTGATTTTAGGTTTGATGATAAATTAGGAGAGAGTATATGCCGCAGTGGACAGAGGTTGCTAATATATACAGCATAGTTAGTCGTTATATTGACGCCGCAATTTCTATTTTGTTCGGATTTGTCAATGACCTGGCTGGTGATTTTTCAATGTTCGTAACGCTTGCGGCAATTGTTTACATCGCACTCATGGGTTATGCTTTAATGTCTGGTTTGGTTAGTATGAGCCTGCGTGAGGTGGTCATAAAACTTAGCAAGGTTCTCGCAGTTTTAGTGTTGCTAGAAATATTTAGAAACTTCAATGCAGGCATCTATCAGAGAATTTGGGATATACCTGATGGCATTGGGACGTTCATAGTTCGAAAATTTAATCCACTAATTTCTGAGACGACTATTAGTGTTCTTGGCGTCACTATAGCTGATAGATTTGATGCACTCATGAATGCATATTCAGACGCCGTGACTGTCGTTTCCAGCCAAATCGCAGATGACAACAGCAGCGACGGAGGCGTAAATTTTGGGTTGATTTCTTGGTTCATCTTGATGGCCCCAATGTTTTTGACAACAATTGCTGTTTACGTGGCTAAATTTGTATCGGCTGTACTCTTTGTTATTGCGCCTGTAATATTTGGTTTGTCCTTGTTCGGCTATTCAAATAATTACTTGAGCACTTGGTTTAAAAGCCTTCTGGTTACATTTTTGACTGTAATAATTGTCTATATAGTTGGAGCCGCTGGGCTTTCGATAGTTTTGGTGGAAATGTTTCGTCTAGGAGTAACAGACTTTTTTACGGATTTCATGTGGACTGTTCCTAATGTTGCCCCACTGCTGATATTGTCAATGTTTACAATAATGTTGTTGTCTCAAGCGCCAACAATGGCATCAGCTATCATTGGAGCTGCCGCAATTAATACCCAACAGGCGACGAGTTTTCTACAGATTGGCGCGCTACAAAGCGCGCGATAATGTGATGCTCAGCTTTACTACGTGATAAATTTTAGCACTTGGCTTGGTTACGCTAAAGGTCGGCTATGTTAAATTTCACGAAAAACAAAAAATTTGCATGAAAATTGCAAGGGACTTTTTAAGGGATATGGTACGACCATAATGAAACACGAAACTGAATTAGAAGCTGATTATTTTGGATTAGCTGCCGCATGGGATGAAGAGCTTTATGGAAAGCTTAAGTCAGATAGGAAAATTGCATTCGTCGTGGCAGGCGTTTCTATGCTCCTATCGGCCATCGCAATTTGTTCAGTTATGATGCTGACGCCTCTCAAAACAACTGAACCATATATTATTTTGGTAGATAAGACGACCGGATATGCGGAGTCAGTGCAAAAGCTAACATATAACCAGGAAAACTCATTGACTGAGGATGAAGCTGTCGTTCTTCGAGAGTTGAACGAATATGTCATTTCTCGGCAAACTTTCGATCCTAATGACATCGAAAAACGGTTTCTAAAAGTTCAATTGAGCACCGAAGCTGCAGAGTTTCGGCAATATGTCGGCGAAGTTGAAAGTGATAACGCCAACATGGCACCATCCGCTCAAAGAACAGTTGCTGTTAAAAGTATAGTGCCCAACTTAATCAATAAAATTGCAACGGTTCGGTTCAGCACGTCAACCACGGTTCGAAACCAAACTGTCGTTGAGCATTGGATCGCGACCATTAATTACGATTTTAAAGACTTACCAATTGAGCTGAAGCGGAAATATATAAATCCACTTGGTTTTATTGTGACAAGTTACCGTGTTGATAGTGAAACAGTGAATTAAGGTCTGGAAAACCTAGTCTCAAAAATTGAAAAAATAATAAGAGAAGGAGAGAATGATGAGGAAAATAATAACATCTTTAGTATTAGGGGTTTCGACTGTTGCAGTGTCTCTGCCCAGTTTTGCAGCCTCTACCCCAACCGGTTTTTCGGTTGATGAACGCGTAAAGAACGTTGTTTACAACGAAAATGATGTGATTTCACTCACGGGTTATTATGGTTATCAAACCACGATTAGATTCGCGAATTATGAGAAAATTCAAAACATTTCGATTGGCGATTCTGTTGCTTGGCAAGTTGTGCCAAACAAAGTGGGTAACATCTTATTTGTTAAGCCTGTTGAAGAGCGTGCGACAACAAATATGACGGTTATCACTGACCGCCGGATTTATAATTTTGAACTTACATCAGGTCAGGCACATTCTCCAAAAGATGGTCGAATTACATATATGCTTAAATTTAGCTATCCACAGGATAGTATATTAGATTTTACGAGTGACGAAACTGGAACGCAATCATTTGTGCCGGCGAGTAATCGGCCCTTTGCGCCAAGTTCTATCAGTCCAACAGGTAGAATTAGTTCAGTAGGTGCACCGCGTGACCTAAATTTTGACTATTCTTATAAAGGCGAGGACAATCTTGCACCCAGTACTGTTTTTGATAATGGCGAATTTACATTTTTCAAATTTAGCAACCAAACTGATTTGCC
>CAYWSI010000059.1:0-11122 GCA_964460585.1 uncultured Algimonas sp. | reverse complement strand
GCGAATATGAAGGCACAGGCTTAGGCCTTTCAATCTCGGCTAATCTCGTTGACCTCATGGGCGGAACGATAAGCGTTGAAAGTGAAGTTGACAAGGGGAGTGTATTTACCGTGAAACTCTCCCTAAAGTCTCATGAGGATATAAAGCCGACAAAAATCGTTCCGATGGAGATTATTGGCGCAAATATTTTGATTATTGATGATAATCAAGTGAACCGAAATATTTTGCGGGAACAAGTCAAACATTGGAAATGTCGGAGCATTGCCGTTGAAAGCGGCGCGCGTGCACTTAGTGTCCTGCAAAATGCTGTGGCAAAAAATATAAAAATTGACTTGATTATTTCTGATTATCAAATGCCAGGCATGAATGGTGGGGATGTCTTCCGGGCCTTACAAGCGAATGCTGATTTCGCGAAAATCCCGATGATCCTTTTGACTTCAGTTAATGCGGATGAGGCCATACGCCGCTTGAAAGAGGAGGGTCTGTCGAGCGTTTTGACCAAGCCTGCACGTGCGAGCCTGCTGCTAGATACAATTACGAAATGCCTATTTGACTCCCAGAGTACCGCTGTCATCCCTAAAACTAATACGGATCGTAAAGTTGAGGCACTCCATGACAACGACCCTGACCTCTCAGATATCCTTCCTGTACCACGGCGAAAAATGGCGCGAGATATTGAACGCAGAATTATCCCACGGGCCGAGCAACCGACAGCAAGAGGCTTAGATGTTCTCATTGCAGAAGATAATGAAACAAACCAAATTTATATAAAATACCTTATGGAACAATTGGGTGTTAGTTTTAAAATTGTGCCCAATGGTCGCTCCGCTGTTGATTATTGGCGAAGCGAGTCGCCCTCAATCATACTCATGGATGTGTCCATGCCAGAGATGAACGGCTATGAGGCGACGCAGACTATTCGGGCGGCGGAAAAGAAGCGGGATTTACCACGGACACCGATTGTGGCTCTGACGGCTCATACACTCAAGGGCGATGAAGAAAAGTGTCTTGAAGCTGGAATGGATGATTTTGCGTCTAAGCCGATTTCGATTATTGGTCTTAAAACCAAAATCGCGAAATGGACAACATTTGAGATGAAGGACGTCGGCTAAGACCAGGGTCTTTCACGCGGTGAAACCCCGCAGTGAAACAAAGGGTTGCAAATCTCAAACTGTTGCCCTATCTACCCTCCAACAAAAATAATACCCACCGCACAGGATGCGGATCGGGCGGCCCTCGGGTCGCTTTTTTTATTGCCTAAAGTGCCTTGTTTGAGGGGCGGAAAGTATCGACGTCTGATGAAGACCAAGACGAATATAGATGAGCGTATTCTCGCGCTGGCCGAGCCGATTGCGGCGGATTTAGGCCTGCATATTGTGCGTATTCGCGTGATGGCAGGTAAGCGCCGGACCGTGCAAATCATGGCCGAACGTCTGAGCGACGGCCTCATGAATGTCGAAAATTGCGCCGATCTCTCCCGCGAGCTGTCTGCCGTCATGGAAGTCGAAGACCCGATAGCCGATGCCTATATGCTAGAAGTCAGCTCGCCCGGATTAGACCGTCCACTGACAGACCTTGAAGATTTCACGGCCTATGAAGGCTATCTCGCGCGGTTAGAGCTAGACCGCCTCGTTGAGGGGCGTAAACGCTTTCGCGGCGTTTTGGCGGGCGTTGAAGATGGTCATGTCGATATTAATCTCGACGGAGAAACAGATAGCACGGCCTCTATTCCTTTTGATTGGATAGCCGAGGCGAAACTCCTAATTACGGATGAACTGATTAAAAAAGGCCAAGAGGCCAAAGCGGCGGCGCAAAAAGAGACTGAAGCCGCTGTCCAAGATAACGCAATTGCAGAAGAGGGAGACATATAATGTCTACGAACGGAATTTCCGCCAATAAGCTGGAGCTTATCCAGATTGCCAAAGCTGTCGCCAGCGAAAAATCCATCGACGAATCTATCGTTTTGGAAGCCATTGAAGAAGCCATCCAAAAAGCCGCGCGCCTGCGTTACGGGGCTGAGCTAGATATTCGCGCGAAGATTAATCCGACAACGGGCGAGCAAAGCTTGCGCCGCGTCATTTCTGTTGTTGCGGATGATGAGGTCGAGAATGAAACGACGCAGGTCGGTATCTCAACGGCCAAGATGGATAATAAGCTAATGGAAGTGGGCGATGAAATCTCTACGACCTTGCCGCCGCTCGAATTTGGCCGCGTCCAAGCGCAAATGGCGAAACAGGTGATTATGGGCAAAGTTCGCGATGCTGAACGCGCGCGTCAATACATAGAGTTTAAAGACCGCGTCGGCGAGATTATCAATGGGATCGTCAAACGCGTTGAATATGGTCACATCATTGTCGATCTTGGCCGGGCAGAAGGCGTTATTCGCCGTGACCAAGCATTGCCGCGTGAAAATGTCAAAGGCGGCGACCGTATTCGCGCCTATATTATGGATGTCCGTGAAGAACCGCGCGGCAGCCAAATCTTTCTCTCTCGCGCTCACCCACAATTCATGGCGCAGCTTTTCGCGCAAGAAGTTCCGGAAGTTTACGAAGGCGTGATTCAGATTGTTGGCGTGGCGCGTGACCCAGGTTCGCGCGCGAAAATTGCCGTCTTCTCCAATGATAGTTCTATTGATCCTGTCGGTGCCTGCGTCGGTATGCGCGGCTCCCGCGTTCAAGCGGTTGTGAATGAGCTGCAAGGCGAACGTATCGATATTATTCCTTACACAGAAGATATGGGGACATTTATCGTCAATGCGCTGCAACCCGCCAATGTGACCAAAGTTGTCATCGATGAAGCGAATGGCAAAATCGAAGTGGTTGTGCCAGAAGAGCAGCTGTCTCTTGCCATTGGCCGCCGTGGCCAAAATGTGCGTCTGGCGTCTCAGCTCTCCGGCTGGGCTTTGGATATCTTGACGGAAGAGCAAGAATCAGAGCGCCGTCAGCAAGAATTTAAAGAGCGCTCTGAGCTCTTTATGGCCGGCCTAGATGTCGATGAAATGGTTGCACAGCTTCTCGTCTCGGAAGGTTTTGAGACAATGGAAGAAGTTGGCTATGTCGCCCTCGAAGACCTGACCTCTATCGAAGGCTTTGATGATGAAACGGCGCAGGAACTGCAAGCGCGTGCACGTGAATATCTTGAGCGCATTGCGACAGAGCAAAATGATAAGCGGGTCTCGCTTGGCGTTGAAGATGAAGTGCTCGACATTGAAGGCGTCACCTTGCCAATGGCGGTCCGCTTTGGTGAGAATGAAATCAAAACTGTCGAAGATGTGGCGGGTCTTGTTCCTGATGATTTGAACGGTTACTCCGAATATAAAAACGGCGAGCGTATCCATGAAGAGGGTATGATCGAAGATTTCAAACTCACAGAAGATGAAGCCACACGCCTCATCATGATGGCCCGCGTCGCCGCGGGTTGGATTGAAGCTTCTGCGCTAGAGCCAGACGTGGTCGAGGGCGAAGAGGGTGAAGCAGGAGAGGCGGCGACTGAGGGCGAAGCCATAGCTGAACCTACAGCCGAGACGCTCTTTAATAATTAGAGCGCTTTATCGAGAAAAAGAAAAAGCCGCCGTTCCTAAAAGACCGGCGGCTTTTTTATGTAGTTTGGGATGTTAGCTTTAAGTCCCGCTCCTAGAAAACGCGAGCGTAAGGCTCCACATCTTTGATGTACCCTGGAACAGTTTTGTCGATTTTAAAGGAGACCATATCGTCTTCTTGTAATGTATCGAGTACGCCAATTTTTCTGAGCACTTTTCCAAGACTGGCTTTGATATATTTTTCCGGCATTGAGGCAGAATTCCAATTTGGGTTGCGGCCTAATTTGCGGCGCAACACAGCATTTGTATACATCGCTGCATTTTTTATTGTGCTTTCATGGGTGGAATATTCCGTTGTGACCGAGACGCAATAGGATTTATTTTCGACGCGATGCGGGCGGTTGAGGGGCCAAGTTATCATCTCGCCTTCTTCGAGGTCATATATTTCGGCTGCCGCTTCCATTTCAGGATTATAAGGCAGGTAATCCTCGGTGACGCGGAACATCAGCATTTCATAATCTTCATCCGGCAAATAGTCTTCCGTCTGTGGATAGAGATACATCCGCTTTTGGCCGCGAACATGCCAAAGGATTGTTTCCGTCGCGTCAAAATGCAGCGGGACTTGCGCAGCTGGGGAAGAAATCAAAATGCCTCCGCGCGCATGAAAAGGTTTCTTTCCCGTCAACTCTGCGATTTCGCCATACATTTTTTCCAGCACGGCATTATATTCGGGATGAATATTCATGGCTTTGCGCAGGTTCATCCAAATTTCACCTGCCTTGACGGCTTCAATCAGGGTTTTCCCATCGACATCCCGAGCATCACCCGTTCTGAATTTATATTGATAAATTGGATGATCGCTTAAAGCGCAGACATCGAGTTGGTCTTTTGGATGCTTGTCTAGCAGCTCACTTAAGGCTTCATCCGAAAATAAACCGGTTGAGATTAAATCATGTTTGATGCGGAAGGTTTCTGATTGAAACTTCTCAGTATTTTCATCCGTCCAATCGGTGATGATCATTATCTTGCCTCAAGTTTTCTCCAATACACCTATGTAAACCCTGCCCAATAAGACTGAAAAGCGGATACAATTCTTGGGGGAATTTGCGCTCGGCTTGATACGCTTTTTGATAAGGAGGCAGAATTTCGCTTCATGCGTGCCTGCTTGCGCTTATTTGCCCTTGGGACGCGTTTTTTTCGCGGTCCAATGTTTCCGGCACAAGGTGACATAACGGTCATTACCGCCAATCTCGACTTGAGCCCCGCGTGTCACGGCTTTACCCGTTCGGCTGACCCGCAAGGTCATGGTGGCTTTTCGCCCGCACCAGCACAGCGTCTTTATCTCTTTTATATTATCGGCAATGGCGAGAAGCGCGGCGCTACCGGGGAAAAGTTTGCCGCGAAAATCTGTCCGCAGACCATAGCACATGATTGGAATACGTATTTCATCTGCGACTTTCGAGAGCTGCCAGACTTGATCTTCTGAGAGGAATTGCGCTTCATCGACGAGAACGCAATCTATCGGGTCTGCCTTATGCGCCGCGCGAATATGTTTATATAAATTTTGTTTTGGACTGATTAAATCGGCATGGGCGGTCAGCCCAATGCGAGAGGCGATTTCATCGGGCGTTTCCGCGCGCGTATCGATGACGGGTTTCATGAGCAAGGTTCGCATGCCGCGCTCATGGTAATTATAGGAAGATTGCAGCAAAATCGTCGATTTCCCCGCATTCATGGCAGAGTAATTAAAATAGAGCTTTGCCATGATCTGTTTCCCCTCGAATCAAAACCGACCCTGCAAAAATGCAGCGAGATAATCTAGCCGTAAGTGCGGCTTAGCTGCGCAAGCCCTTGCCAATCGCAGCGTCTTCCCCCATATCGCGCGGCTTGAGAGAGCAAGTTGATATCATCCTTCCAGCAGAGCTGGATAAGCGCGGCCATAAATCGCGTGAGCGTAAATGTGTGGCGCGCAATGAAGTCCGCGACCCCGCCCGGATGATCCGTTTTGTGGTGGGACCAGATAAGCGAATTTATCCTGATATTTTAGGCAAATTACCCGGCCGAGGAAGCTGGGTGAGCGCGTCGCGCGAGGACTTGGATGTGGCCATACATAAAGGCGGGTTTAAACGGGGCTTTAAAGGTCAGGCTCAAGTGCCAGATGATTTAGCGGCGCAGGTCGAAGCAGGCTTGCGGAAGCAGGTCTTGTCTTTGATTGGCATGGCGAAAAAATCAGGCAAGCTCTTTATAGGTTTTGATCAGGTTATGGCCGCGGCGAGAACAGATGCGCTGGGCTGGCGCATTGAAGCCTCGGATGGGGCTGAAGGCTCGCGCGGGAAAATCCGTACATTAGCAAAAGCGATTGCCCGCGAAGTCGAATTGCCGTTGCCGCGCGTTATTGGATGTTTTGATAGTACGGAGCTTGGGGCTGTTGTGGGACGCGATGCGATTACACATTGCGCTGTCCCGCACGGACGCATTGCGAAATCCCTTGGCCTTGCTGCCAAGCGTCTAGGCGGCTTTGTTCCGCTCGTGCCAGAGGGTTGGGCCGACGCCCAACATGAAGCTTTCTAATGCGCCTATAGCGCCGCAACCGGGGCGGAAATGCCCGGCAGATAGGAAATTACGCAAACGGCGATTGGATGTTGCCAAATGCGACAATCTCGTTAAGTTGCGCGAACTCTCCGCGCGAGCAAGGAACATGAGACGCAAAATGGCCCGTCGGCTTTATGACCCGGCCCCGTTTTGCAGGATAAAGATATGACAGACAGCAATAACAATAAACCCGGTGCCAAACCCGGCGCAAGGCGTCCCTTGACGCTTAGCCCAAATCGTGGCGGCCCGCGTAGATCAAGCAACCCATCCGCCGTGGTTGTTGAGAAAAAGAAAAAAGTCATTATGCGCCCAGGTGCGGCGAAGCCCGGCGGCGGGTCCAAAGCGACTATCTCGCCGCCGAAGACAAATATGGCGCCGACCAAGCCAAAGCCTGCGGTGAAGCCGAAACTAGATCCAAAGCCTGCCGCAAATCTAGATGCGGATACAGAAGCGGCCCGCAAGCTCGGCTTGTCGAAGGCCGAATATCTGAAACGCCAAGCGGCCTTGAGCTCAGCTCAGAAGCAACAAGAAGAACGCGCGGCGCAACGTAAGGCGGATGAAGACGCGCGCCTTGCCCGCGTTGAAGAAGAACGCAAGCTACTCGAGCAGAAACGCCAAGAAGCGGAAGCTGAAGAAATGCGCCGCTTAGAAGCGGAAGAAGCGGCTAAGAAAAAGGCTGAAGCTGAGGAAGCTGCAAAGCTTCAGAAAAAAGCTGTTGGTGCGCCCAAACCGGCAGAAGAGATACAAGACGCCCGGACGGAGCTAGAAAAGGCTGGGGGCCGCGTGAAGAAAAAACGCAATACGCCGCCGCCAACCCGCTCCAAGGGAGAAACGAAACGCCGCAGAGGGAAGCTCACCATTGTTTCCGCTCTGTCAGGTAATGATGAACGTCAACGCTCTCTCGCCTCTATGAAGCGGGCGCGTGAGCGTGAAAAGCAGCGTCAGCGCGGCGGCGGACGTGGCGGCGATAAGGTACAGCGTGAAGTCACGATTCCAGAAGCGATTACAATTGCAGATCTAGCGAACCGCATGTCCGAACGCGCCGCCGCTGTTGTGAAATATCTCATGCAGCAAGGCGAAATGCACACTGTCAATGATGTGATTGATGCGGATTTGGCGCAATTAATCGTCGAAGATTTCGGTCATACAGTCAACCGCGTCTCTGCGGCGGATGTTGAAGATAACTTCTTAATAGATGATACACCGTCAGATGAAAAAGACCGGAAACCGCGCGCGCCCGTCATTGCTGTGATGGGCCATGTCGACCATGGTAAAACTTCCTTGTTGGACGCGCTGCGGACAACGGATGTGGCCTCCGGCGAAGCAGGTGGTATCACTCAACATATTGGTGCCTATCAAATTGAGTTGAAATCGGGTGACAAGATTACGGTATTAGACACGCCAGGCCATGCAGCCTTCTCTGAAATGCGGACGCGCGGCGCAGAATCTGTTGATATTGTTGTGCTTGTTGTCGCTGCCGATGATGGCGTTATGCCGCAAACGGTTGAGTCGATTAAATATGCGCAAGCGGCAGAAACACCCATCATTGTCGCCATCAATAAAATGGATGCCTATGAGGCGAATGCGCAAAAGGTCGAAACCGATCTCTTGCAACATAATGTCATCACGGAAAGCATGTCCGGCGAAGTGCAGGCTATCCCAGTCTCCGCTAAGGAAAAAACAGGTTTGCAAGATCTTGCTGAGGCGATTGTCAACCAAGCTGAGTTGATGGAATTAAAAGCAAATCCAACACGCAATCCTGATGGATTGGTAATCGAGTCCAAAATCGAAAAAGGCCGCGGCGCGGTCGCAACACTTCTTGTTAAACGCGGGACTCTGAAACGTGGCGCGGTAGTTGTTGCGGGTGAATATTGGGGCAAAGTCAAAGCCATGATGGATGAGAAGGGCAAGCAATTAAAAACGGCGGGCCCATCCACGGCGATTGAGCTCATGGGCCTAAACGGCGCGCCTATGCCAGGCGAGCCTTTTGCGGTTGTCTCGGATGAGCAAAAAGCCCGCGAAATTACGGAATACCGGATTCAGAAACGTAAGGACGCTGCGCTCGCCACGCCATCTGCTATGGCCTCAATGGAACAAATGATGGCCAAATTGCAGAATAAGGAAACATCAGATTTGAACCTTTTGGTTAAAGCTGATGTGGAAGGCTCTGCCCAAGCGATCAAATCTTCTCTCGAAGGCCTCGGGAATGAAGAAGTGCGCGCGAGGGTCGTCTATTCTGCCGCTGGCGGTATTTCAGAAAGCGATGTGCATCAGGCGAAAACAGCCGGCGCGCCGATTATTGCCTTTAATGTGCGGGCCAATCGTCAAGCCAAGGAATTGGCCGAGAAGGAAGGTGTAGAAATTCGCTATTATTCGATCATTTATGAATTACTGGATGAAGTGAAAGGCGCGCTCGAAGGTATGCTCGCGCCAGAACGCCGCGAGACCTTTATTGGTTACGCCGAAATTCTGGAGGTTTTCGACATTACCAAGCTTGGCAAAGTGGCTGGGTGTAAAGTCACCGAAGGCCGCGTTGAACGCGGGGCAGGCGTGCGATTGCTCCGTGATGATGTCGTTATCCATGAAGGTTATTTGTCTACGCTCAAGCGCTTCAAAGATGAAGTCCCGAAGGTACAGTCTGGTATGGAATGCGGTATGGGCTTTGAAGGCTATCATGACCTGCGCAAAGGCGATCAGATTGAGTGCTTTACGGTCGAAATGCTAGACCGGAAATTAGAAAGCGCTTAGCCGACACCATCAAGGCGATATAAAAACCTCCCTTGGGAGGTTTTTTAATTCTCCGACTTAAATTTACGGTGCAATCGAGCCGCGCTCGACAGAAAGCCGATTTATCCGACAGAGGCTTCGCTACGCGCTTCGGCTTGTGCATTTTCTAAATGCGATTCGACGCCATCAAAAAACTTATCGGGCGAGACATCGAAGACTTTACAAAATCCCCAGAGCCGGCTGGCCCCGATACGATTGGTTCCACGTTCGTATTTTTGTATTTGCTGAAAGGTTACCCCGACCTTATTTGCAAGTTCTGTTTGGCTATAACCCGCCAATTTTCTGAGTGATTTAAGTTGACTTCCGACAAAAGCATCCACTTCCGTCGCTGTCCTGACATGCGGTTTCATAAGTTTCCCATATATTTTAACGGTAATTTGTTCCCAAAATCACCGTCTATCCCTAAGAATAGCTCTTAATGATATTTTTGTTACCATGTCTAGGGTCAATACATTAACTTTCACACTTTAGTTGTAATATGGGCTGACAGCTTGGAAAAATGATCATTGAGGCTTAGAGGGTCTCTATGTCAAAAAACCGTCTGCCTTCCCAACGCCAGCTCAAAGCTGGCGAGCTTATCCGCCGCGCGCTTGCTGATATTTTGGCGCGCGAACATTTGCGCGATCCAGATTTAAAGGGCGTGTCTGTCACGATTTCTGAGGTGCGGGCCTCGCCTGATCTTAAACATGCAATTGTCTATGCGGCCCCCCTTGGACAGGAGCACGACCCTGATGTTGTCATCAAAGCGCTGCAGCGCTGCGGGTCATTTCTGCGCGGACGTTTGGGCCGCGAAATGGAAATGAAATCCACGCCGCGTCTTCGCTTTATGAAAGATGAGAGTTTCGATACGGCGGATGAAATGGCGCGGCTACTCAGCGATCCGCGCGTGCAGCAGGATTTGGATCATTGAAACTTAGATATTCCTTATGTCTAACTGTCTGTCTTCTTGGCTGTCAGCCGTCCGAAAATCTGCCTGTTGACGTTCAGGAAAATTATCAAGTCAATAAAACAACCGCCTCTTTTGTAGAAGAATATGCCGAGGCGGCGAACCTCATGATTGATCTTTCGCCAAATGGCATCGCGATTGGCGAAGTACATGGCCAGCGAGAAGGTGTGGAATTTACCAAAGCCGCTGTTGAAGCTGCGGTTCAAAAAGGAAAATCAGTCGTCTTACTTTTGGAAATTGCGCCGAGCGAAGCTGGATTAAACACTAGCCAGATTCAGCTATCTGACTTTCGGCTCATAGACATCACTGAGGAAAACTTACCCTTTTGGACCGATAATTCGGATATGCGCGCGACCTGGGAGCTCTATGATTATGTCTTGGAATTGAGAGATATGCCTGAGGTTGAGGTCACATATCTTTTGGACTCCCGGCTAAATCCTCCGCCAAATAAATTAAAAGCGCATGGCTTAGCGGAGCGTTGGCATATCGCGAAGCAAGCGCGGCCAGATAGCTATCTTATCTCTTTGTCAGGAAATTATCACACCAGCATAAATGAGGCATATCCTTTAGATGTCACGAATAGTCTCTGTCGATATTTAGACGAAACTTATAAATACACACCTACCTGCGTCTCCATTGATCATAAAGTTGCCGCGAAAACTTTATGCGAGGCGGGCGTTCTCGCGGAGGTCATAAAAGGGGGTGTCGTCAATGAGCCTTGGGATTATGTTATTTGGCGGCCTGACCGCTGTACGCGCAAATCAAATTGGAGTCGTGAACCGAGGACAAGTAGATAACGCCTTCATGTGAATTGACCTCGCTCAGCTGTTAGGTCTTTTCAATGGCGCGGCGAAACTCTAAAGCCTCTTGATGGACCCGAATGGCCGTAAAAGACGCAAAGGTAATCCGGTCCATGGCTGGGTTGTTTTGGATAAGCCCTATAATGTCGGATCGACGCCTATGGTGGGGAAGGTGCGTTGGCTGTTCTCTGCGGCAAAGGCTGGACATGCGGGCACATTAGACCCGCTGGCGACAGGTATTCTTCCGATTGCACTGGGGGAGGCGACTAAAACCGTTCCCTTTATGATGGAGGCGGCCAAATCTTACACATTTGAAATCACATGGGGTGAGTCGCGAACTACGCAGGATACCGAAGGTGAGGTGACCGCCCGCTCTGATGTTCTGCCCACGGCGGAACAAATCACCGCTGCCTTGCCTGAATTTACAGGTGATATTGAGCAAGTGCCGCCGAAATTCTC
>CAYWSI010000058.1:0-11126 GCA_964460585.1 uncultured Algimonas sp. | reverse complement strand
CATTTAATCTATCCTGCAAGATATTCGCGACAGATTCAGGCGTAAACTCAGATTCGGGCAGAATATCGGCAGCTCCGTGACTTTCTAATGACTGCGCATTGATGGTTTGATGGTCATCCATAGCAATGGCCAGCGGGATAAGTAGCGACGGCTTCCCCATGAGCGCAATTTCTGCGACAGAAGAGGCCCCCGCCCTCGCAATTATGTAATGCGATTTTGCCAAATGAGTTTCGATATCGGAAAAGAAAGTTTCGCAAATCGCCTCAACGCCCATCTCCGCATAAAGCGCGCGGGCTGTTTCGACTTCGCTCTCTGTCGTTTGCTGAACGACCTTAATGCGGCTGCGTAAATCAGCCGGCAAAAACGCAATGGCTTTAGGAATAGTTTGGGACAAAATTCGCGCGCCCAAACTCCCGCCAACACAAAGTAAATTGACCGTGCCTTTTGGCGGCACATAAGATTTCGGTACCGCGTCCATAATTTGGGTTCGCATAGGATTACCCAGAGATTGCACTTTGGCTTTTGGGCTGACTTTTTCCAGCACATCAAATCCAGACACAACATGGGTCGCTTTAGCTGCAAAGACGCGGTTCACTCGGCCCAAGACAGCATTTTGTTCGTGTAATATCGTTGGTAACCCTATCGACTGTGCCGCGCGCATTGCGGGGAACGCGGGATAACCGCCGAAGCCAACGACAATATCTGGCCTCCACTCGCGGATAAAGGCTTTCGCTTGACGCACGCCTTTTGCGAGTTTGAGTATGCCTTTTATAGCTTGGATAGGTTTGCGCGGAGAAATGGAGGCCGCTTGAACCTCTATAACTTTATCAGCAGGAATACGCCCACTATGTTTTTGGCCGCGCGCATCCGTCATCAGCGCGACGTCCCAACCTTTCGCTTTTAGGTTTTCCGCTAAGGATTGCGCAGGGAACATATGTCCGCCCGTACCGCCTGCTGCGAGAAGTATCTTATGCGTCATATGAAATCTCCAATCCTCACTATGAATTAGAGACGTTTCGTAACGCCATTAAGACCGCAAATTATCGACCATATGCGGCTCAACTTATTTGCCATATTCATACGCCCCTGGGCGACGGCGCGTGAAGGCAAGAATAAGACCTGCCGTAAAACACATCGCCAGCATGGATGAGCCACCATTTGAAATAAACGGCAAGGTCATCCCTTTACTTGGCGCCATGTTTAGATTGACGAAGAGATTAATAATGGCCTGCATCCCGACTAAAGTTGCAAGTCCCGCCGCGGCGAGTTGGCAGAAATAATCATTCAACCGAATAGCATTGCGGAAAGTTTGAATAACGAACCCTGCAATTAAGACGATAAGAATAGTCGAAATTAAAAAGCCAAATTCCTCAACCGTCACCGCAAAAATAAAATCCGTATTTCCATCTGGCAGCGAGTATTTCACGCGGCCCTCACCTGGACCTTGCCCAAAAAACCCGCCCGAAGAAATGGCCTCTAACGCCTTATCCGTTTGATAGCTGTCTGATGTATTAGGCGAGGTAAACGCACTGACGCGGGCACGGACATGCGGCAACGTCAAATAGGCCGCCACAACGCCGACCATGGAAATTCCCAACATAATAAGTAGCCACCCCAAAGAGAGGCCCGCAAAGAAAAACACGGCTGCAAAACTTAGAGTCAGCAAAAAGGACTGCCCGAAATCCGGCTGCAAAATCAGCAACCCAACAAGCGCAGCATAGGCAGCAAAGACAATCGCAACAGCCGGAACATTCGGATCTCGATGCCGGATAGAGAACATCCATGCCGCAAAGACAATAAAAGCAGGCTTGGCGAACTCAGACGGCTGCAACCCTAAAGGCCCAATACGAACCCAGCGAGTCGCGCCTTTGACCTCATAGCCCACCATAGGCAGAGCTAACATGACGAGAAACGACGAAATTAACGTCAACACCGCAATTCGGCGCGCATTTACCGCGTCGAATAAGGAAACAATGAACATCCCCAAAACGCCCAGACCGACAAATGCCATATGCTTATAGAGAAAGTAAAAAGAACTATCGTAATCTAATCTTTCCGCCGCAGCAGGGCTCGACGCCATTGACAAAATTATACCCGCCCCCAAAAGGCAAACCAGAAAAGACAGCGTAACTTGATCGACGCTTCGCCACCATTCGCCGATAACATTACGGCGAGAGCGGGAGGTAATTAGCCGAGGGAGAGTACCTATCATGCGGCCTCTCCTTCTTGCGCTGGGCTTGTTTTTTGCGGCGCCTTAATGCCCATAAGTTCTTGCGCCTGCTCGCGAAAGGCATCTCCGCGAATTTCAAAATTCTTAAATTGATCAAAACTCGCACAAGCGGGCGACAGCAAAACAATCGGATTAGCAACGCCAGATTCCAATGCATCGCGGGTCGCGCAAAGCAGAGCCATTTTCAACGTTTTCTTTATCTGGCACTCTGCGCCAGTTTTTTTCAAAGTCGCCTCAAAATCTTTGGCCGCCTCACCAATCAAATAGGCCGAACGAACATTACCGAACAAATCTGATAGAGGCTCTATCCCGCCCTCTTTCGCAACGCCGCCAGCGATCCAAAATATATCCTTATAACTCGAGAGCGCCTGCCGAGCAGCATCCGCATTTGTAGCTTTGCTGTCATTAACAAAACGCACATTGCGGAGCTTGCCAATAGTTTCCATACGATGAGCAAGGCCAGGGAAAGATAAAATTGCGCCTCCAATTTCTTTCGGGTCCAGACCAAGGCTACGAACGGCTGCAAAGGCTGCCGCTGCATTTTGACAATTATGCCGCCCCTCGAGTGCAGCTGCTTTATTCATATCGCAAATCTCGTGAGATTTTTTTGACATGTTGCAAAAGAGCTTTCCGCCAAGAACGCTGACCCCATGGCCAATAGCACGACGTGCACTTATAGGAATAATGTTACGCCCATTGCGTACTTTTAACTTTGTGCAAAGCGATTTCCCATAAGCATCATCAACACCGATAATGACGGAATCCTCTCGCGTTTGATTTGCGAAAATCGCTTGTTTTGCAAGGCCGTAATCCTCCAACGTTCCATGACGATCCAAATGATCTGGAGACAGATTTAAAAAAACAGCCGCATTGGCACGAAGGGACTGTGTGCGCTCCAACTGATAGCTAGACAGCTCAATCACATAATATGTGCCGCTATGCATACGATCTAAGTCCAGAACACCGCGTCCGATATTTCCACCAATCTGGGCGTCTTTTCCGCAGCTATTTAAGATATGTCCAATCAAAGATGTCGTCGTTGATTTCCCATTAGTTCCCGTAATAGCAATAATTTTAGGGCGCGCATTTTCAGGTTTAGCCGCAACTTCCCGGGCAAAAATTTCAATATCGCAGATAATAGGGACGCCGGCGGCTTTCGCTCTTTTAGCGGACCAATGCGGCTTTGGTAGATGATGCGGCACGCCGGGAGATAGCACAAAATCATCGACCTCAGACCAATCGGCCCGGATAAGATTTTTGATAGGAACACCCTGTTCTTGAGCCGCATTTCGAGTGTCTTTATTATCATCCCATGCCCAGACATTTGCCCCGCCCGCAACAAGCGAAAGCGCAGCAGACACACCTGTCCGCCCAAGTCCGAAGACAGCAACCGTGCGGCCGCGGAATGTTTCAGCCTTAATCAACGCAACTTCAACGTAGAAAGCCCGACCAGCGCAAGAATAATTGCGATAATCCAAAAACGAATAACGATAGTCGGCTCTTGCCAGCCTTTTTTCTCAAAATGGTGGTGGATAGGCGCCATTCGGAAAACGCGCTTCCCTGTCAGCTTAAAGGATGCAACCTGCACAATGACGGAGACAGCCTCTAAGACAAATAAGCCACCGATAATTGCCAAAACGATTTCATGTTTAATCGCGACAGCGGTAACACCTAAAGCCCCGCCCAAAGCCAAAGACCCTGTATCCCCCATAAAGACCATCGCAGGCGGGGCGTTAAACCAAAGAAAGCCAAGCGATGCCCCGATAATTGCGCCAAGGAAAATTGTGACTTCAGCGCTTCCCGGAACATGCGGAACGCCAAGGTAATTCGAAAAAATTGCATTGCCGACAAGATAGGCGATGAAAGCCAGACTCATACAGGCGATCATAACTGGCACAATAGCAAGACCGTCCAAACCATCTGTAAGGTTCACAGCATTCGCCGTCCCAACAATCACAAAACATCCAAATGGGACAAAGAAAATACCCAAGTTAATCGTGAAGTTCTTTAGCAATGGAATGGCAAGTCCTGTCGAAAAATCGCCTTGCTGAGGAAAGGCCGTCGTCAGAATCCACACAGCAACCGCAGCAATCAACACCTCGCACACCAAACGAATCTTACCTGAAAACCCTTTGTGAGATTGACGAGACACTTTGAGATAATCGTCATAAAATCCAATCGCGCCAAAGCCGACAGTTACAAAGAAAATCGTCCAAAGAAAGGGATTACTCAAATCAGCCCAAAGCAATGTTGAAATGACAACAGCCAAGAGGATCATGAGCCCGCCCATTGTCGGCGTACCCGCCTTTTGAATAATATGGCTTTCCGGGCCATCCTCGCGGATAGGCTGCCCTTTGCCCTGACGCGACCTGAGCGCATTGATCATTTTCTCACCAAAGATAAAAAAGATAATCAAAGAGGTCATGAGAGCCCCGCCAACGCGGAAGGTAATATAATTGAAGAGATTGAAGAGCTGAAACTCTTCCCCCAACGGCCCTAACCATTCATAGAGCATATTAAACTTCCCCCTTCAACTGTGCGACCAGTTTGCCAACGCCCGACGCATTGGATCCTTTGACGAGCAGAATATCTCCCTCGCGGAGTTCGCCTTTCAGTTTCGTTAACAAAGCTTGAGGTTTTGACGACCATCCAGCGCGCATGGGCTGAGGAAGCGCCCCCATAAGCAGGCGCATACATTCGCCCGCCATAAACACACGCTCAAACCCAGCCTCTACCAATGGCTCAGCTAAAGCACGATGCAGCTCTAATTCATCCGCACCGAGTTCATACATATCACCCAAAAGCGCGAGCTTACGTCCCGGGCGAAGAGCAGCCGCAGCGAATGCAGCCTGCATCGAAGCCGGATTAGCGTTATAACTTTCGTCAATTAACGTGACGGACTTGCCGTCTATGGTCAGTGCATGCGTATCTCCGCGGCCTGGAGCCGGCGTGATTTTCCGAAGAGCCATCGCACAACGGCGCAAAGGCAAATCTGCCGCGACAGCAACCGCCATGCAGACGGCCGCATTCATAAACCAATGCTCACCCGGAATCATCAGAGTCACATCAAATTGCTGCCGTTCGATACGGAGCCTGACGTTCCCGCCTGCAGAATGAGAATTTTTGCTCACAATCGCAATGTCATCCTTATCCGAATGACCAAAAGTCAGAACATTTAATTTGGCCGCGATAGCTTTCTTACGAATACGCAGCGTGTATTCATTGTCACCATTCAAAATCAGGGTTCCGCCCGGCTCCATCCCGTCAATGATTTCAGCCTTCGCATCTGCAATATTTTCAACAGAGTCAAAATGGGCAAGATGCGCACCAACGACATTATTAATGATAGCAATTTGCGGCTTGGCGAGTTTTGACAAACCAGACATTTCACCTGCATGGTTCATTCCCATTTCCAAGACAGCATATTTTGCATCTGAAGGGATTGTTGCCAGTGTAATGGGCACACCTAGATAATTATTGAATGATTTTATAGACTTATGCGTAGTTTCGAATGCAGATAGCATGACAGCCAAAGCCTCTTTCACAGAGGTTTTCCCAACACTCCCCGTCACGCCAATTCGTAAAGCATCACGGTCATTTCTGGCATGTACACCCAAAGCCTCTAACGCTTTAGCACTGTCAGGCACGACTACGGCAGGTGTATTATCTGAAACCGCCTCACATAATACCCCGCCCGCACCAGCCTCGATTGCTGCAGGTATAAATTCATGCCCATCACGAGCGTCTTTCAGTGCGACAAATAAATCCCCAGCTTTCAGACTCCGCGTATCAATCGACAGTCCCGCAACCTCAAACTCTGACGTAGCGGTCCCGCCCGTTGCCTTAGCAATCTCTGTTGAAGTCCAAAGCGTCATGAAAGGTGCTCCCGCGCAATGTCTACATCTGAAAATGGAATAACTTTTGTCCCGACAATCTGGCCTTGCTCATGCCCCTTACCCGCAATTACGAGACAATCTTGCGGTTTCAGGCGGCGAATACCTTCGGCGATTGCCTCATCACGATCTCCAATTTCGGTCGCATTGGGACAGCCCTTTAAAACAGCTTTGCGAATGAGCGCCGCCTCTTCTGTTCTTGGATTGTCATCCGTGACAATAACTTGCTCCGCTAGCTTTGCCGCCACGCGGCCCATTTTGGCGCGCTTATCCGGATCGCGGTCCCCCCCGCACCCAAAGACGATAATTATTTCACCCGCTGTATGAGGACGAACGGATCGTAGTAATTTATCGAGACCATCTTCCGTATGCGCGAAGTCGACATAAACGGGCGCGCCGTTCTTATCGCCCGCTAATTCCAAACGCCCTGCAACACCCTTCAAATGCCCCAGCGCCTCAACTGCCTGACCGACCTCAACACCCGTCTTCATCGCGAGGCCAAGCGCCGCGACAGCATTTAAGGCTTGAAATTCACCCGCCAGAGGCAAATCCACTTTGTGGCGCGCGCCTTTCACAACCAAAGTCAGATGTTGGCCGGCAGCATGCGGCATCACTTCATCAATACGGATATCTGTGCCTGTCCACCCCACTTGCAGAACATCCTGACCTAAACCTTCGCATACCTCGACTAAATGCGTGCCGAACTTATCATTTGTATTGATAATGACTGGCGCACCGCGCGGCGTTAGATCGATAAAGAGACGTGCCTTTGAGGTGAAATAATCCTGCAAGCTAGGATGATAATCAAAATGATCTTGCGTGAGATTAGAAAACCCAGAGGCGGATACCTTCACAGCGTCCATACGATATTGCTTAAGCCCATGCGAACTCGCCTCCATCGCGGCATGAGTTACACCTTCAGCTGCCAGTTCAGACAGTGTTTGATGTAACGCCAGAGCATCAGGAGTCGTATGAGTCATAGGCTTATAACCCGCCGAGGACGTTACACCTAAAGTCCCAAAGCAAGCTGCATTAAATCCTGCATAAGCCCAAATCTGGCGCAGAAAATCAACAGTAGACGATTTTCCATTCGTACCTGTCATAGCTACCAATGTTGCAGGCTGGCCCGGATAGAGCTTTGCCGCCGCCTGAGAATAAACAAGACGCGGCTTTGGCGCAGAAATGACAGGGACGCTGGCCTTCACGCCTTCAACAGACAAAATAGCGACAGCACCATTTGAAATAGCTTGCGGAATAAAATCTCGCCCATCCATCACTGTGCCCGGCAAGGCCGCAAAAACCATACCCGGCTTTATCTGACGGCTATCCGCGCTCAACCCAATAACAGCCGCATCATTATCTAAACCGAACAAACTTCGGAGCGTATGATTTATCATGGCGTCACCACCACTTCGGCTCTCGCCAATTGAGTATTATCGCGCGCGCCCGGCAAAATCGGCCCTATGCGGCGAATAACTTGCCCTGCAACAGGCGCAGCATTCCAACCCGCTGTCGCATAACCATGCGTACCCTCAATCGCTTTCGGTTCATCCAATGTAACAATCATCGCATAACGCGGGTCAGAATGCGGAAAGGCGGCTACAAAACTGGTGACGAGACGCCGTTCATCATAACCACCCTCTTTAGAAGGTTTCTCCGCCGTCCCGGTTTTTCCCATCACGCCATATCCAGGAATATTGGCTTTACTGCCCGTTCCATCCGTGACGACAAAGCGCATCATATCTCTCATATCTTGCGAAATTTCTGACCGAAATACGCGGCGTCCAACCGCAGGCGATACGACAGAATGCTTTTTAACCGTTGGCGTCACATAAACGCCGTCATTCAACATGCCAGCAATGGCCGCAGTTAAGGCCAGAGGCGTAACCGACAAACCGTGACCATAGGACACGGTGACGGTCGTTATTTCACCCCAACGTTTCTGCACTTGCGGCTTCGCACTCTCAGCAAGCTCATAATCAACACGGGACAAAAGACCAAGATTTCGAAGATGCGCTTGCTGCCGCTCCGCGCCAATTCGCTGGGCAATCATAGCCGTGCCGCGATTTGAACTTTCCGCCAACACACCCGCAATATTCAACGGAACCTTGGAAGGATGATCATCCCGAATGAATTTATTCCGCACCTTATAAGGTTTTTGCACCTCAAATAACTCAGTCTGATTGACCACACCATCCTCCAAAGCCATTGCCATTGTGAGCGGCTTGAATACGCTTCCGAGATCATAAGTAGACATTGCGGCATGATTAAAGAGAGTTTCAGGCAATGTTGTGTCAGGGTTATTCGGATTAAAATTGGGAACCGAGGCCATTGCAATTATTTCGCCGGTTCGGATATCCATAACAACACCGCTCGCATCTAACGCCTCAAAAGTCTCTCGTGCCTTTGCCAGCTCATCCGTCAAGGCAAATTGAACCCGTAAATCCAAAGACAGTGCAATTGAAGGCGCATCATCGGTTGTCAAATCTGAATTGAAAGCTCGCTCGGCCCCCGCAACACCGACCATATCTAAATTGGTAAATCCGACCATGTGGGACGCCAAATGCTCACGCGGATAAACGCGCTTAGGCTCCTTACGAAACGCCAACCCTGGAAGCCCCAAGCCAAAAACCGCCTGCCGCGCCTTTGGCGTTAGCCCTCGCTCCAACCAGACGAAACTACGATCCATCTCCAATTTTTGCTGGAGTTTTTCACGGCTCAAATGCGGCCGCAACCTGACCAATGCGTCTGCCGTCTCACGTGCATTCCAAACGCGGCGCGGCTCAGCATAGAGCGAGTAAGTCTCTAATGTCGTCGCAAGAAGCTCGCCATTGCGGTCCGTTATATCTGCGCGCTTAATTTTTATCGCTTGAGGTAAATTTTGTTGATGCGCACCGGATGAAAACAGAGATATCTCAGCAAGCCTCACAACCGCAATCAACAGCATAAATATAAAAGCTACGACGCCGATGCGAATACGAATTCGCCCTTCAGTGACCGTTTGATATTCCTCATCTTCCAAGGTGAGAGTTTGCTGATTCTGAAACGCATACAATTCGCTCACCCCTACTCCCCCTCTATCAATGGAAATAGGATTTCAATGTCTTGCCCAGACCGCTCTTGAGCCGGTAAAATAGATTCCAACCCCAAGTGAGCTTCATTTAATTCTGACAAACGCGCCGGGCTTTTCAAATAAGCAAGCTCCGCCCGCAAGACACGGACCGCAGCCTCTTCAGCCGCAATTGCGCGCGTCAAATCACTCACATCCCGCTTTGCCGATTGCGCATGCGTTTTAACAAAATAGAGCGTCACTGTCAGCGCCACACCAATTAAAAACAATAAAAACCAAGACATACGTCGAGAAGCTCTCGCAGAGCTGGAATAAGAAACACTCATAAGCGCGCCTCCAGCTCAGCCAGAGAAATCACATTAGGCAACAACCGATCATCAGCTTCAAAAGGTGCAGCCTGCGTCCGCACCGCCACGCGCAATTTAGCAGATCGTGAGCGAGCGTTTTCCTCAATTTCAGCTTTCGAAGGCTTCGTTACACTTCGCGTCGGCAAGGTAAAACTTGCATCTGGCCCTGCGTCTTTAATCTCAGGGGCATAGCGCGACCCGCCCCTCACTTCGCCCGCACGGCGACGAAAGAAACTTTTTACAATACGATCTTCTAAAGAATGGAAAGTCACAACAACCAACCTCCCATCGGGGCGTAAAATACGCTCAGCCGCACACAGACCTTGATACAGCTCACCCAACTCGTCATTGACAAAAATTCGTAAGGCCTGAAACACGCGAGTTGCCGAGTGCGTCTTTCCTCGCCGCCCTAACGCCTTCTCTAAAACATCCGCCAGATCTGCCGTCGTGATTATATCACCCTGCTCTCGCGCAGAGGCGATACAATTTGCAACATGACGCGCGCGCTTCTCCTCGCCGTAAACTTGAAAAACGCGCGTCAGCTCACTGACGGAAAGATGCGTAACAGCATCACGCGCCGTCGGCCCCCCGCCCTGTTCCATCCGCATATCCAGCGGACCTTCGCGCATAAATGAAAATCCACGCTTAGCCTGATCTAACTGCATCGAAGAAACACCGATATCGAGCACGACAGCATCAACAGACCCAATCTCAACCTCGTCCATTTTTGAAAAAGGTGTTTGAATGAGGCGGAACTTATCGCCCCATTTGGTTTCTAACTCTTTCGCCCGCGGCATCACATTCGGGTCTCTGTCTAAGCCGATAACAGAACAGTTAGCCAAACTTAAGATCGCCTCACTATAGCCTCCATTTCCAAATGTTCCGTCCACACAGGTTTCATTCGCCTGAATAGCAAGCGCGCTTAAAACCTCTGGTAACATGACAGGATAATGCTTCATGCTGGCTTCATTCTATGACGATTAGCCCGTGCCTTTTCCCGCAGAACCACGCGGCGCGCCTCATGCGCCGCCTCATCCCAAACTTCAAATTTTCGCCCGCGCCCGATAAAGGTCACCTTTCCAGACAAAGCTGCATGCTCGCGAAAATGAGACGGCAGCCCAATTCGGCCCGTTGAATCAAAGCTCAGCTTTTCACTCTCCCCAAAAATAATCAGCTCTAGCGCCTCACGTCCCTCATCATATGGATCCATACGCTCCAGCATCTCTTGGTAATGCGCTAAAACCGATACATCACCGCCTTCTAGATAAGCGCCATCCAAACTCGGCCAGAGCACAACACCCTCAAACCCAGAGGAAGCACAGTGAGACCGAAAACTAGCAGGCACGGACACCCGCCCTTTGGAATCCAAATTGTTCGTTGTACTGGAGAGAAACACGTCTCGACCCACCCATAACTACCGCAAACCTAAGCATTTGCGTCAAATATGGGATAATATGGGATTTGATGGGAATCAATGGCATTTTATATGAAACGCTAACCTTAAACTGTCCCACTCACAGACTGTGAATACTGTGGATAAACTCAAGTTTAATATAGGATTCAAGCAGTTAAGGTGTGGTTAACCA
>CAYWSI010000057.1:0-11302 GCA_964460585.1 uncultured Algimonas sp. | reverse complement strand
TAAAAGGCAGTATTGCGTATTTCATCTCAATCATTTTCCAGTTATGCGGTCTTCAACATGATGAGGAAGACCATGACATTTCTTGACCCTAGCAAATTTAGCCTCAGCTTAAAAATGACGATGTTGTCACTCTTAATGACAAGTTTGTTGGCGGGTTGCGGTATTCGCGGTCCTTTAAAGACCCCGCCTCCCGTATTTGGTAGTGGATCAAAAGTGGACCCAAACCGCGTGCCCACCGAAGATTTGGACAAACAGGGCGAGAACGAAGACGAAGACGAAGATGACTTCGACGACCTTGACCGCGATCCATTGTCTGACTTTTAGACCATGCGCCATTTTGATTATCATAACGGCGAAATGTTCGCCGAAGAGGTGGCTTTGTCCCGCATTGCGGATGAAGTGGGCACCCCAGTCTATGTCTATTCAACCGCAACCTTCACGCGGCATTTCCGCGTCTTCGCGGATAGTTTCAATGACACCCAGGCCCTGATTGCCTATTCCGTCAAAGCTAATTCCAACATTGCCGTACTCGCGACCTTAGCGCAGCAAGGCGCAGGCGCAGATGTTGTCTCGGGCGGAGAATTAAAGCGCGCGCTTATCGCTGGAATAGAGGCGGAGAAAATTGTCTTTTCTGGTGTTGGCAAAACCCGAACTGAAATGCACGAGGCCCTCATAGCCGGTATTCGCGTCTTTAATGTCGAAAGCCTAGAAGAGCTGCGTCTGTTAAATGAGGTGGCGCTTGGGCTCGGAAAAATCGCCCCTATCGCCTTTCGGGTCAATCCTGATGTTACGGCGGGCGGGCACGCGAAAATCTCAACTGGCAAAAAAGAAAATAAGTTTGGAATCGCATGGTCCCAAGCTGAGCAAGCTTACGCAGAAGCGGCGAGCCTACCCGGCATCGAAATTGTCGGTGTCGACGTCCATATTGGTAGTCAAATTGCAGAGCTCGCGCCGTTTGAAGCCGCCATTGTCAAAGTTGGCGGGCTTATCAAACGTCTCCGCGCCGCAGGGCATAAGATTACAAGCTTCGATATTGGCGGAGGACTCGGCATCCCTTACGGAAATAATGCCGTCGTGCCGCCCTCCCCATCCGAATATGCCGCCCTCGTGAAACGCTTAACCGCAGATTTAGATGTCGAGATGATTTTCGAGCCCGGCCGCATGATTGCAGGTAACTCAGGCGTTTTGCTCTCTGAAGTGCTTTATGTGAAGCGCGGGGAAGATCGTGACTTCTTGATTATCGACGCGGCCATGAATGACCTCATTCGTCCGGCTCTCTATGAGGCTTATCACGATATTGAACCTGTGCTCCAAGGCGATCTGGACAAGATGGAAACTTATGATGTTGTGGGTCCGATATGCGAAAGCGGCGACACCTTCACCAAAGGCCGTGAAATGCCAAAGTTAGAAAGCGGAAACCTCATCGTTTTGCACTCAGCGGGCGCGTATGGCGCGGCGCAATCCAGCCAATATAACACCCGCCCGCTCGTGCCAGAAGTGCTCGTTAATGGCGCGGATTATGCCGTTATTCGGGACAGACCTTCTATTGAAGACATATTAAAGACCGAATCCATACCAAATTGGCTGTCAAAAGACCCAAATATCACAGACATTTAAGGCGACAGCACATTTCATGTGATTATAGTCAAACCCATGTCAGAGAATCTGGACAGAATTATAGAGACGACGCAGCGCCTCGTGCTGCGCGCGAAATTGCGTCTATATTGGGAGCGCTATGCGCCGACCCTCGCCCCCGGATTTTTAGCGATAGCCCTCTTTACCCTCGGCGCTTCGCTTGGGCTTTGGCAATGGATTGGCGACCCTGTCCGCTTGATTGCACTTATCGTGACTCTGTTTTTTGTCGCGCGCTCCGTGCGCCGCGCGGTATCTTTAAGACGCCCAACACATTCCGATGCACGGCGGCGTGTTGAAACGGATTCAGGACAAAGCCATCGCCCTCTAGATGTTTTGGATGACCGCCCCGCTCTCTCCGCGGATGTTTGGCCCTCCCATCAGAAAATAGCCTTGGGCCAAGCCCGCAAGCTTCACCCAGCCGCGCCGCGCGCCGCGCTTTCGCCGATTGACCCCTATTATCTTCGCTTTATCGCGCCCGCTCTCTTGATTCTGGCATCGCTCTATATGGCTGGATTTTCCTTTGAGCGCCTGCGCCGCGCCGTCACCCCAAGCTGGCAATCTCCCATTCGGGCAAACCAGATCAGCTATGAAGCTTGGATAGACCCGCCCAGTTACACAGGACGGCCGCCGATTTACTTTAAAGACGGCACGCATGTCGCAACTCCAAAGGGAAGTGAATTTGTCGTCCGCATATCAGGCTCACAGACAGCCCCGCGCCCGCGCCTAAGCCAAGGCTGGCGTTCTCGTTTCCTGACGCCAAAACGTTTAGGCGCAAAGAGCTTTGAGATTAGCGAGACGATTGAGACGTCGGGTAAAATCGAATTTCGCGTCGGACTCTCGCGTAAAATATTTACCCTCGATGTCGGGGATGATCTCACGCCAGAGGTCGAGATTGTCGAGCCGCCCAAAGCCGATAAGCGTGACCGCCTTACCCTCGCTTATTCTTTAAATGATGATTTTGGCGTCGAAACCCTCCAGTTAGAAATGGCCTTACTGGAAGACGACACGCAACCAGAAACAGCCTTTGATGGCGTCACAATTTTTGCAGATATTTCCCTTCCCTCATCGCGGCAAACCTCCGTCGAAAGCGCAAAGGCGGCGATAGATTTATCTAAAACACGCTATGCAGGGCGTAAGGTCATTGGACGATTGGTCGCCATAGATGGGGCATCTCAGTCAGGCTATTCCGAACCTGTTTGGTTTACCGTTCCCGATAAAATCTTTGTCGAGCCTTTAGCGAAAGCCGTCGCAGAGCAGCGCATGATTGTCATGGCGGGACTTGATGAAACTTACGCCGCCCCGCCTCAAGATAAACCGCAACTCACGCAAGATAAGGGATGGAACCGCTATCAACCTCGCGGAGATGAGGCCGAAGCCATTTATAATCTACATTTACCCTGGGAGCGCGCACCTGCACCGATTCAGCGTGCAACACTGCTCATTGAAGCTGTAACGGATGAGCCCGCAGGTCTGTTCGAAGACCCCGCTGTCTTTATGGGATTGCGTCACGCCCGGTCTCAAATGCGTCACGCCGAAAGTATCGCTGAACTTCAGGGTCTTCCCGACGATCTTTGGCGCATTGCCATACGCGCGGAATTTGGGGTGCTTGGATCGGCCTTAGAAGAAATGCGCGAAGCTGAAGCGGCCTTGAGAGAAGGCATTGCGCGGCGCGCAGCCAAACGCGAAATCGATACATTATTTGACCGCTATAACTTAGCCGTTGATGCCTATACCGAAGAACTGCGCCGGAAAGCCCTAGAAGAAGGGGTTGAAGAAACCGATGGCGGCGGAGGCGGCGGTCAAAACAGCGGCAGCCTTGATGAAATTCAGGAACTCCTCAAAGCCATTGAAGAGGCCAATGCAGCCGGTGATACGGAAGGTGCCCGCAAAGCCCTCGCTCGCCTCGCCGAAGTCTTAGAAAATATGCAAATCCAGCTCTCGCAAGGCGGCGGGGGCGGAGGCGGCGGAAGTTCCTCTGGCGGAGACATGTCCGAAGAAGAGCAACAACAGCTAGAAGACCTTGCCGATTTGACGGGTAAACAACGGGATTTACAGGACGAAACCGAACAAGCGGAACGCGAGGAAGAGGAATCTGAAGGCGATGATTCGCAAGACTCCGGCTCACAAGGCCAAGACTCACAGGGCCAAGACTCACAGGGCCAGGACCCGCAGGAGCTCGCGCGCCGCCAAGCGGAGCTTCGCGATCTTCTTGATAGTTTGGGCGATAGCTTACCCGCCGGAGGTGACGGCGAAACAGGCGAAGGCGCCTCTGGAGAAGAAGACGAGCAAGGTCAAGGACAAGAGGGAGCAGAATCGGGTACAGAACCAGGTGGCGAGCAAAGTGCAGAACAGGGCGCTGGATCTGAAACGGGCGAACAAGGCGCAGGCGCAGGCGGATCGGAAGCCCTGCAAGAGCAATTCGCGGAAGGTATTGGCGCAGCCGAAGAGGCCATGCGCCTAAGTGAGGACGCGCTTCAAAATGGAGACCTAGCAGGTGCGGGAGACGCGCAAGAAGAGGCTATCCGCGCCTTACGCGAAGCGGGAGAGGCTTTGGCTGAAGCCGTATCAGAGCGCGGCGGTGAAGACGGCGAGAACGGTGGTGAGGATCCTCTTGGCCGCAGTGATAACGGCTTTGATGACGGAGCGAGCAAAGCGGATATTGACGACCGCGACAATGCAACCCGCTCACGAGAATTAGTGGAAGAGTTACGCAAGCGCGCAGCCGAACAAGACCGCGAGGTCGAAGAACGGCAATATCTCGACCGTTTATTGAAGCGCTTCTAACGCCCTCTATTCATCATCAGGCTTAAAACGATATCGCAATTCAACACCGTCAATCGGCGGAGAGGAATAATCTGTTTCAAGTATCACGCGCTCGCCTGCCGCCACCGTCCCAACTTCGACATACCAATCAGCCAAGGCTTCACCAGAACGGTTTTCTAAGCGAAATTGGATGAGCGGGGCGGATATAGCCGAAGAGGTCAAATTTACGACCTCACCCGTCACACGTAAAACATCTTCACCGTCAATAACGAGACGTTGGGATGACACCCCCTGAATATCTAATCCATTAGCTGTCACATTCAGACCCAATGCTTGGTAAAACGTTGCGGCTTTGGGGTAGCTTTCAACAATAGCTTGCCGCTTCACAAAAGCAAAAACAACCGCAACCCCTAAAAGCAACAAAGGGCCAGCCCATATCAGGCGGATGGCGCGTTTGCGCTTCGCTAATTTCTCGGCATCTGCCTTATCTCGGAGCAATATATGTGCCCCGATCGAAGCAGGTGCAGAGATGCCTGATGTGAATAGAGATTTCTCATCTGAATCAACCTGTGTGTCGTCTAGTGATTCTGTGGCAGGTTCAGCTGTCAAAAGAACGGTTTGATTATCCTCTAAAGCCATGGCATCGGGGTCAACACCCTCGACAAACCAGACAGTTTCACAGCTTGCACAGCGTACAGACCGCCCATTTGGGCCTATTGAGCCGTCTTTCGCCATATAATTTGTGGAACATTCTGGACAGGTCAGTATCATGGGGCTTTAAAATCTTCCGAGTCAGTCAAAGGTTATATATAGACCGTGCCACAACAGGCCCAAATGTCCAGTTTACCAGACCTCGTTAATTTCGAACGGGTGGCACTTCGCTATGGCAGAGGTCCGGAGGTTTTAACAGATGCGACATTGGATTTACCCCAAGGGAGTTTCACCTTTTTAACAGGCTCCTCTGGCGCGGGAAAATCGACACTTCTGAAACTTTGCTATCTCTCACTCATTCCCTCGCGCGGCCTCATTCGCATGTTCGGGAAAGACAGCGCGCTGCTGACCAATGCGGAACGCCAAGCGATAAAACGTAGAATTGGTGTCGTTTTGCAAGATTTCCATCTCATAGAGCATCTCTCGGTCTATGAAAATGTCGCCCTTCCGCTTCGCGTCGCGGGACAATCCAGAGCAGCCTATAATGATGACGTCGTTGAATTACTGCAATGGGTGGGTCTGGGCCACCGTATTCAAGCCTATCCGCCGACCCTCTCAAGCGGAGAAAAACAACGCTGCGCCATCGCGCGCGCCGTCATCGCAAAACCAGACCTTTTGATTGCGGATGAACCCACAGGCAATGTTGACCCCGACATTGGGCGCCGCTTATTGCGCCTATTTTCCGAAATGAACAGGATGGGAACGACCATACTTATCGCCACCCATGACACCCATTTGATTGATGAGCTTGATGCCCGGGTCTTGCGCATTGAAGGCGGTCAGGTTTTCAAGGGTAAACCCGAATGAGTCTGCTTAAAAGACATCTGCCAAATGAAGCCCCTTTATTGCCCAATAGGCTCCGCAATGTCAGGGCACTTTGGGTTGTTTTGATTATCATGGCTTTATTAGCAGGATGCGCCCTTCTCTTTGCGCGCGGGTCCATGCGTTTATCGAATGATTGGCAATCCCAACTTTCAGACACGCTGACTATACAGGTCATGCTCGAAGACACGGAGGCTTGGGAAGAACAAACCGATTTAGCCCGCGAGACATTAAGCGGCGCATTGCCCGAAGCTAATATTAGTATCCTTCCGCAAGCCGAAGCCCGAGCCTTGCTTCAACCTTGGCTGGGGAATGCAAGCTTACCAGACAGTCTACCCGTTCCGAGCTTAATCAATGTGACGGGACAAAATTTAAATGTGCAAAGCCTAGAAAACGCTTTGGATGCAGCGGGGCTGAGAACGAATATTGATGATAATTCTCGCTATGCAGACCAGCTTGGCCGAACGGCGCGGCGCTTTGTGAGCATTGGGATTGGCACACTCATTTTAATGTTAATCGCAGGCCTCTCCGTCAATATCTTTGCCACGCGCGCCGGCATGATAACGCAGAAGGACATCATCCGCGTTCTTGTCCAAGTCGGCGCGAGCGATAAGTTCATTGCACGCTTATTCATTGGTCAAGCCTTTCAGCGCGGCATGTTGGGCGCCGCAGTGGGACTCCTACTCTCGGCCCTGCTCTGGCTAGGACTGTCCCTTTTGGGAGATTGGGGCGGATTAGGCTGGACGACCCTTGGTGCGGGCGCTGTCGATATTCTTTGGCTCATCGGCTTGGGCTTTATATTCGCAGCGATTTGCGCCGCCGCCGCTGGCGCGACCACTACACGTCAACTGGCTTTTGAACGCAGGCGCCTGTGACAGATCAGACTTCAAAAACCCCGAGCACCAAAACACAATCGAAACGTCGCGGCTGGGCGCGTTTCCTGATATTCCTCTTTACAGGAACGCTCGCCATTTTGGTCGGCGGATTTATTTCATTTGCGCAATTTGTTGACGGGATACGCACACCTGAGGCCCTGCCCGCCGCTGACGGCATTGTGGTTTGGACTGGGAAAGGCGGCGGACGCGTGGAAGCTGGCGCGGCGCTTTTGAAAATGAAGCGAGGCGAACGGCTCCTGATTTCAGGCGTACATGAGAGCAATGGCCCAACAGAAATTTCAGAAATCAGCGGTTTATCAGAAGAACTGGCAAATTGTTGTTTGGATTTGGATTATGCAGCCAAGGACACAACAGGAAATGCGAGAGAAACGGCGAGCTGGGCGAAGGCACTGGGCTATGATCATATTATCTTGGTGACATCCGCCTATCACATGCCCCGCGCACAAGTGGAAATTTCGGCCACTGCGGGACGTATGCGTATTACGCCTTATCCAGTAGAGCGCGCCGATAATCGCAAGTGGTATAAATCTGCCACACGCGCCAAACGCCTGTTTCAAGAATATCTGAAACTACTACTGACCTATACAAAAGGGCGAAATGCCAATATTGAGTCCCCTGAACTGACAGAGGTTCCTCAACTCTAATCTGGATCAGAATCGAGAATACGGCGGCGAATATCTCGCGTCTTCGCAAAACTATCTAGTAAAGTATCCCCATCATCCCAGCGGATCGCGCGTTTCAAAGCCGTTAGGTCTTCAATAAATCTGTCGACGAGTTCTAAGGTCGCGCTCTTATTTGTCAGGAAAACATCCCGCCACATAACGGGGTCAGAAGCGGCAATACGTGTGAAATCCCGAAAGCCTCCAGCTGAGAATTTCACGACCTCCTTACGCGTCACAGTCTCCATATCTATCGCCGTTCCGACCAGCGTATAGGCAATTAAATGCGGCAAATGCGAGGTTGTTGCCATAACAATATCATGACGCGACGGGTCCATCACAGCGACATCACTGCCCAGCTGTTCCCAAAATTGCGTGAGGTCTTGGATGGCGGTTTCATCAACGCCCTCGGGCGGCGTTAAGACGCACCACCGATTTTCGAACAGAGCTGCAAAGCCAGCCTCTGGACCAGAATTTTCTGTGCCCGCAATCGGATGGCCCGGAATAAAGTGAATATCTTCGCGAATACGGTCAGCCATCGCCTCAACAAAATGCCCTTTCACCGAGCCCACATCTGTCAGAACCGCACCCGCTTTCATTGACGGCATGAGCGCCATAGCACTTGTCGCAAGACGTCCAGACGGCGTGCATAAAATAACGAGGTCCGCTTGCGCGGCAAAATGATCCGCGGGGCCGTCCGCTACGCCGTCCGCAAATCCCAATCGCGTAATCGCCTGACAGGCGGCCTCTGATGTGTCGGCAATATAGATGGTTTTACAAAGGGATTTTTCACGCGCGGCCCGTGCAATCGAGCTGCCGATTAAGCCGCCGCCAACAATGAGGAGAGTTTGAAATCGCATGATTATTGTCCAATCGGGCGCGGGAGGCAGCCAATAACACGGAGGGTTCCACTTGGCGCAATCTCGTGAAATCCGTCTAAACTATAAAGGCGAAATGTCCCGCTTTGCGCGCGCAAAACCGCGCCGTCGGGTGCGGCGTCGGCGTCCGTGATACATAAGAGCGTTTGATCTGCACCTGAGGGCGTCAGCACAACATCGGCGACCGCTACAGCTTGCGGCCAATCCCGACGTCCCGTTCGCGGCAGGCCTGCCAAAATATGGAGTCCTTCCATCGCGCCGCCCGGCCCTAACGCCGTCCACCAATTTATCATGCCGCCCGGCGGCGGTGCGGGCGCAGGCAAAACGGCCACGCCTTCATCTTCGGAATAGCACGCTGCCAGCGCCGCGCTTGTCGTCGGATAGGTGAGCACATCTAACGCTGCGCCAAACCTATCGCGGACCAAAGACCAGTTTGATAAAGCATCGCCTTCTAGCGCGACATGCAAACGCATAGGCCCCTGCGCGGCAAGGCTTGCGCTCATCAGCTCTGCCCAAATCGTTGACACAAGTGAGGCCTGCGTTGCTTCTGCATTTGAGGCGAGTTGCCGCACATGGCTATCCTCACGCGAGGGCCGCCACACACGCATACCGCCTTTGGCCCGCCGCACTTGCCCCGAAAGTTCTAGGCGCTCAGCAATCAACTCGAGCAGGGCATTATCCACGCGGTCAATATCGCGGCGGATCGTTTCAATATCCGGAATATCGGCAGCTTTATTTTTAGACATCAGTTTGGCTCGCACCATTCTTGTTAAAGCGGGAGCGGTTCATGGCCGGAACGCCCCCAAATTTGGGTCGGGCCACCTTCTGTTTGTGGCCAATATCGGAGGGCGCATAAAGACGCTTGATGGCTTCTACAAGTACTAGTCCTGAAAAACGTGGCCAAACCGTTTCTCCGAACCGTTCTGCACCGTGTAATACGCTCGGGCGAACAAAAGCTCTTACTGGCGGAATATATAGGGCGTTGGCGCCGACGGTCGGTGTGAATTGCGCTGCGCGCAGCGCTGCCTTGAGCTGACGCCGCGAATAGGGCCGCCCTGCACCAAAGGGCAAGCTATCAGCCCGCGCCCACATTCCGCTACGATTTGCGGAGATAATGACGATACGACCTTCAGGGGCCAATACTCGGTGAAGTTCCGCTAAGGTCGCGGCGGGTGTCTCTTCTTCTTCAACTGCATGTATGGCCAAAATCCGGTCAAATGAAGAATCAGAGAAAGGCAGAGCCTGCCCCTGTGTTAAAACAGTTGAGATTCCGCGTTTGCCTTCATGCGCAATTGCACCTTGGGCTTCAGGCATGGCCAAAATCATGCGGTTTGTCTCTGGCTCATAACGAGCGAGATAGGGCCACGCATAGCCATAGCCCAGCACATTTTGTCCCGCCAAATCTGGCCAAAGCGAAGCCAGACGCCGTGCCGCCATATCTCGCGCGGCCCCGCCCAATGGGCTGGCGTAAAATTGTTCTAATTGTGTTGCGGTTTCGCGCATATAAGGGGTTTAGATTATGACGCCTGCTTTTGCCAGCTCGGCGCAGCAGATGGCACACCAAACATAAAGCCCTGAAAATAATCAATACCCAAGCGCCGTAAGATTTGCGCATCTGCACGATCATCAACCATTTCAGCCACAGTTTCGACGCCAAATGTCTGCGCCAAATCCACCATCATACGAACAAAGGTCTGCTTGCTCACATCAGAGGCCACGCCTTGAATGAGCGTGCCATCAATTTTTATCGTATCGGCTTCAATCGCCATTAAATTTCGGAAGGTCGTATAGCCAGAGCCGAAATCATCAATGGCAAATTCACACCCGAGCGATCTCACATGATTAGAAAATTCGCTCGCTTTCGCAGGATCGTCCAAAGCCACCGTTTCGGTGAGTTCGATCGTCACCTGCTGTGCGCGCGGGCCTAGCGCTTTGAGAGCTTGGATATAATCCGCTGCGGCGGCGTCTTCTTTCACCGTGGCGGCGGATACATTTAGCGCAAGACGGACATTCGCATCTGCGGCCAAAGTTTCAGAAGCGAGTTCCAGTGCGCGGCGGTCCAATAAATGAACAAGGCCCAAACGCTCTGCCGCCATGATAAAGCGGCCCGCGCTCACAACCTCGCCGTCTTCTCGTTTGAGGCGCAAAAGACATTCATAATGATGCAAGGCGGAAGACTTGGCTTCAATAATCGGTTGATAGGCAAGCTGAATACGGCGTTGGTTCAAAGCGTCCAATATGTCCCGCGCGCTTGTTTCGCGCGAGACCGAAGCAGCGGCGCTCGCCATAGTGTCATCATAGCAGCGATGCGTAGAGGGCTTGGCCTGTTTTAAAGCGGTTAAGCTTTGCGACAGCGCCTCTTGTGCGCTTTTTGCCTGGGTTCGCATTTGGGTGGACCCGATAGATATTTCGCCAAAGAGACGTCCGTGCAGTGTCTTTACGGGCGATTTTTCTAATAGGATAAACAAGCGATCCGTTATCGCCTTCACCTCCTCCTGCGAGGTGCCATAAAGAATAAGGGCAAAATCCCCGCCGCCAATTCGTCCCAATATATCCGGCGGGCGCAGGATATAGGATAAGCGTTTGGCCATTTCGGCTAAGACACTGTCCCCTGTAGGATAGCCATATATGTCATTTATGTCGTCGAGATTGGTCATTCGGAGCCGCAATAAAGCCCCGTCACTGCGCTGACGCCTGCAAAGCGCGGCCAAGTGATCCAAACTCCGCGTGACGAAATCCAAATTATATACGCCCGTTAAATCATCATGATTGGCTAAAAATGCTGCGCGGTCCTCGGTTCGTTTTTGCACCGTGATATTGCGCATGACCCCGTCAATTTCTGTCGGGCGGTCGCCCTTGCCCGCTTGCCGGCGGCCTTGTTCTTCAATCCAGATGGGCTCGCCCTGATAGCTTTGCCATTGATATATCAATTTATATT
>CAYWSI010000056.1:0-11322 GCA_964460585.1 uncultured Algimonas sp. | reverse complement strand
GGAAAATCACTTGCGTATGATGATTGATAAAATCGAAAATCGCAGCGAGGTCGAGTTGGTCGCGATTGGTATCGGCCATGACGTCACGCGCTGGTACGCCAAAGCCGTCACCATCATGGATGTCGAACAACTCGGCGGGGCGATGACAGAGAAATTGGCGGAATTGTTTGATGATGGCGGCGGGAGGCGATAACACGCGGCCCGCACTAAATCTGTCCAAATTGCGCCATTTGCGCCCTAGCTTTCACAGATTGACGGCTGCGGGTTGACTGGGGTCGGGTTTTTCTTCCGCTATTCGGCACAGCGCCTTATTCCAACTTCATCATCGTTTTTCCCCGATGTAAACAACTTTTTCTCCCGAAGGCGGCTACCCGATTGGGCAAGCGCTTCGGGAGTTTTTTGGGAAACTAAATTCACCAACATCATCGAAACCCAGCGGCATTTGGCGATTTCCGCCTTACACCCTATATAAAGGGCATGAGCCGATATGATTATGAAAAACTTGCCGTTATCCATCCTGCTGGCACCATATTAGAAACCAATGCTTACGGCGTTATCCGCCATGTTGGTATCGCGACGGGCTATGGCACAGTCATTCATAATTCGGGCCGTTATGGGCAAGTTTTGGAAACCTCGGAAAAGCTATTTTCACGCGGGCAGCCCATTCGGACAATCCCGCATCAATCCAAACTCGACGGCACGCGGCTTGTTGTCCGCGCGCGCAGTAAAATCGGACAACGCTACGGCGTGCTGACCCGCAATTGCGAACATTTCGTCAGTTGGGTTGTGTCAGGAGACGCGCGCAGCGGGCAGCTCGGCCCCTTAGATTTACGCAAAATTTAATCGCGCTCAGAGCGCTGATCTGGCTCATAGGTCTTCTCAACCCGTAAGCTTTGAATTTGATTGCGCTGCTTCGTCAAAATTTCAAAGCGATATCCGTGATAGGCAAAGACTTGACCCTGGTTTGGAATAGTTTGGCTTTCATGGATAACAAGGCCTGCAATCGTCACAGGGCCTTCATCATCCGGCAGTTTCCAATCCATCGCACGGTTTAAATCGCGAATGGCGACTTCGCCGCGCACAACCGCGCCGCCTTCTTTTATACGGTTTACGCCTTCGAGTTCTTCGTCATATTCATCTTGAATATCGCCGACGATTTCTTCCAAAATATCTTCGAGCGAAATTACGCCCATGAGCGAACCATATTCATCAACAACAAGAGCAAAATGTTCGCGCTTTTGCTGAAAGGCCCGCAGTTGTTTCACAGCGCTTGTCGTTTCTGGCACAAACCAAGGATCGCGCGCTACCTTCATAATATCCAGCGTATCGACACTGCCATTGCGTTTCACAACCGCCTTGAGCAAATCTTTCATATGAAGAACGCCGATAATATTATCCGGATCTTCGCGGTAGACAGGAATGCGGGAATGGCCGCAGGCAATGGCCTGTTTGATGATTTGATCCGGCGCTTCATCGGCGTCGATCATCTCAATATTTTTACGGTGGATCATGACCTCTTCAATAGAAAGCTCACCAATTTCGAGCACGCCGTAAATCTGATCGCGGGCGCGGTTACTCACCCCGCCTTCTTGTAAGTGTAAATCCACTGCGCCTTTAATTTCATCGGCCGCCGTCCAAGCACTCGCTTTGGTATCGACGCCAAAGAGACGCAAAACGCCATTCACAATAATCTGCACAATAGAGACAATCGGGCTGAGTAATTTAACAATAACATTGATAGGCCGCGCAACTTTCAGCGCCCATTTATCTGGTTGTGAAATGGCGTAGGTCTTGGGCAGGACTTCGGCGAACACCAAAATCAGCACTGTCATAACAATAGTCGCGAGAGCGAGCGCCGTTTTGCTCGCACCGAAAACATTCGTGAAAAGCGCCGTTGTGAGAACAGAGGCAAGAATATTGACGAGATTATTGCCCAGCAAAATACCGCCCAAAAGCCGCTCGCGAATATTCATCAAACGCTGCACAATAATGGCGCGCTTATCGCCATCTTTCTCCGCTGCATGCATGCGCACACGCGAGGCAGCCGTCAGTGCTGTCTCGCTCGAAGAGAAGAAACTCGAGAAAATCAGCAGGGCCAAAATGACACCTGCCAGGATTAAATTTTGCGGCTCTAAAAACGCACTCATAGGGCATTATCTCTTAAATGCGTTAAAAAGCGAAGAACAGCGGCTTTATCCGCGCGTTTTTCTACATAGGTCTCGCCTATGGCACGCGGCAATATCAAGGTTAAATGCCCGCCCTCATTTTTCTTATCTTGTCCCATATGAGAGAGGAGCGCTTCTGGACTTACCAATAAATGCGCGGCCTCTTTGAGGTTTGGCATCTTGGTTTTCACAAGATGCGCGGTGACACGCGCCGCATCCTTTTGCGAACACATCCCCCCAGCGGCGGCATATAAAAAGGCCATTTCCATGCCGATGCTCACGGCTTCACCGTGCAATAGGTCGCCATCATATCCAGCCTCGAGCTCCAAAGCATGACCAAATGTATGGCCCAAATTCAGCAACGCCCGAACGCCAGACTCGCGCTCATCTTGGGCGACGATTTTCGCTTTCGCCGCGCAGGACACATAAATAGCACGAGATAAAGCTTCAGGTTTCAGCGCAAGAATATCGCCGCCAAGCCCCGCGTCTAATTCCTTAAAAAATGCCGCATCACCAAGTAGCCCATATTTCAAAACTTCAGCATAGCCCGCCTTGAGCTCACGCGGCGGCAGCGAGGACAGCAAATCCGTATCCGTGATGACGGCGCGAGGTTGATAAAAGGCCCCAATGAGATTCTTCCCATATTTATTATTCACCGCCGTCTTCCCGCCAACGGAACTATCGACTTGGGCCAGCAAAGTTGTCGGTATCTGCACAAATGGCATACCGCGTTTATAGATGGAGGCGGCAAAGCCTGCGAGATCACCAATGACCCCGCCGCCAAAAGCAATGAGTAAATCAGAGCGGTCAAACCCCGCCTCAAATAAGCTGTTTAAAATCTCTTCGAGATTGGTCATAGATTTTTGCGCTTCGCCCGCTGGCCGCACACACATATGGACGGTGTAATCTGATAAAGCCCGCCTTATGGCGTCGCCATATAATCTCTCGACATTTTCATCCGTGATGATGGCCACGCGTTTGGCTGGCGCAAATTCAGACAGAATATCACCGAGCCGCGAGAGCTGAAACTCGCCTATGTGAATATCATAACTCCGCGCGCCCAATCCAACTGTGAGCGCTTCGGGAGATGTGCCTGACGTCTTATCCGCTGACATGTAAGGACTCTTCATGCGTTTTCAAAGCGCGCAGGATACGGTTGACTGTTCGAACATGGGGCCCGCGCGCGATTTTTATTTTGAGATGCGCCTTTGCATAAATAGGGTGACGGGCTTGCATGAGCTCATGCATTTTTTCGCGCTTATCAACGCCGCGTAAAAGCGGGCGTTTATCATTACGGGACACGCGTTCGACCAACACGTCCAAATCCCCTTTGAGCCAGATAACAATAGCCTCCTTGAGCAATAATTCGCGGGTTGCAGGATGAATAAAGGCTCCGCCGCCTGTTGCGAGGACTAAGGGTTTTTCTTCTTGAAGCAGGCGCTTAATGACGCGAAATTCGCCGTCGCGAAAATCCGCTTCACCGTGATCGCGGAAATATCCCGCCACCGTGCGGCCTGACGCCTGTTCAATAGCGTCATCGCTATCGTCAAACGCACGGCCCAGCTTTTTCGCCAGCCGCCGTCCAACGGTTGTTTTCCCAACACCCATGAGGCCAACGAGGGCAATGGGTTTGTCAATTTGCAGCGGCATGAGCACGCTTTCATCTGGTTAGAGCAAGGCACAACTGAAATTTTCATTTGGCGATTGCAGGTCTTGATGCGCAATATGCGCTTAATCGGTGCAAATCTCAACCAATAAGGCAAGGTTCAGATGTAAGGCGTTAGTTAACCCAACGTAAATGTCGACGCGGCAAAAGACTAAGGATTAAATAGAGGCAAATATGAAAAAATTCGGATTTATTGGTGCGGTCTTGATTCTACTGTTAGCAGGCCTCTTTATGTGGTCTCTTTCGGGAGCGTCGGATAGCAAGGCGCCAACAGACATAAAAACGATTGATGTGAGCCCAAAGCTATGAAGAGGTTTTGGCTCGTCACAGCAATATGCGCCCTCCCGCTTACGGCGGCTGCGCAAAATTACGGTCAAGATTTCGGTCTGGCAGGCGGCCCGCCTCAAATCGAGTCTGAAGCATTAGGGGCGGCGCAAGATTTCGATGCAGGTGTTTTACGAGAGGGCAATTTAAGTACAAATTTATGGCAAGGCACATCTGCGGCTTGGGCGGCGAAGCTCTTGTCAAAAGCCCCGCTCAAAAGCAAAGATCCGATGATTGCAGAGATGGTGCGCACCGTAATTTTATCTGGCGGCGTTCCGCCCCAAGCCAATTCATCCGAGGGGGCGCAAGCCTATGAAGCTGCTCGGCTGCAAGCTGTCCTTGCTGTTGAATCGGGCCGTCCAGGCAATAATGGAACATTGGATAATTTTTTAGCGCGCAATCCAGAGCTGGCCCGCGCGCCGCTCGCGCAAGTCGATTTAGCCCTCTCCAAAGGCGATTGGAAAAGAGCCTGCGAAATTTCTGATACGATTACGACCGAACGCGCGCGACCAGAATGGGCGCGCCTGCGCGCAACCTGCCACGGCCTTCGCGGCGAGGTGAGCGCGGCGGATGTGACGCGCGATTTGCTGCGTAACTCAGGCTATGACAACCCCGCCTATCACGCGCAAATGGATGCGCTACTCAGCGGGCAAGACCCGGCAGCTGAGACGGACCCAACAGATGCGCTTGTGAGCTTTCTGGCCACGCGCGGCAAAGCGCAAGATAGCGAGACAGCGAAGGAAGAGCCCGCTATTACCGGCAGAGAGGCAGAATTGGCCGCCTTGTTCAAAGCCTTTGAAGACACAGAGTTAAACACGCTCCAATCTGCTTTGGGAAATATGAGTTTCGACATCGCCCTTGGCGATCTTGATTTGGAGGACGCCCTTTCTGACCCATCTGCGCGCGCAACGGCGCGCCTCTTCATCTTGGGGCAAAGCGGGGATACAGCCGCCTTTGACGCCTTTCTCAACCGCGCCGTGAAAGCGGGCGTGAAAGAAGATGCCGCCCTTATGAAACTCACGCCCATGATTCAGGCGCTCCCAGCCCAAACCCGCGCAAGCACAAATCTTCTTCGCTATGTTCGGGCGGCCCTTTTAAGCCGAGACATTGGGAGCCTGCAGCAGCTATATTCCGCCGCGCCGAAAGGTAATACTCAAGCCCGTATCGCGCTTATCGCAGATGCCCTAGGCGGCGGGTTTTATGGTCAAAGCATGGGCCGAGATATTGATACACGTTTGGCCGCACCGCTCACACGGTCACAAGCTTTAAAAGATGCACAAATTGCCTTCGCATTAGGCGCAACCCTCTCAGATGAGGGCGCGCGGCTTTTGTCTGAGCAGAGCCTGCCCGCTTTGAGCCTACCGCAAAGCCAAATGATTTTACTGGAATCCGCTGTGCGCGATAACTCACAAGCGGAAGTCAGCTTACTCGTTGCAACTCTGTTATCGCGGCCCGGTTTAAATATAACGGATAAATCTCATCTCATCTCTGCACTCACCCAAACCGGCCTCACCCAATTTGCGGGGCCTCTGGCTGCGGATTTATATTTTGATGGATTAGATAAAGCCTTGTGAGTACGGCCCGTCACATAGAGGCTTTTCTGGAAATGATGGCCGCTGAGCGCGGGGCGACTGAAAATACGCTGGCCGCCTATGGCCGAGATTTAGAAGATTGGGCTGCCGCTCTAACAAAAGCAAAAACCTCACTGCTAAGCTGCGGAACAGGCGCGCTAGAAGCTGTGCTATCAAAATGGGCGGGCGCAGGCCTTGCCCCGTCAACCGCCGCGCGGAAACTCTCGGCCCTCAAACAATTCTGCCTCTTTTTGCAAATGGAGGGGCATCGCAAAGATAATCCCGCCTATAATTTACGCGGTCCCAAGCAAGGGCGCGGCCTGCCCAAAGTCTTGTCACATGAGGATATTGACGCGCTATTTGCGCAGGCAGACGCCGATAAAAGCACCAAAGGGATAAGGCTGCGGACCCAGCTTGAAATTCTCTATGCGGGCGGTCTGCGGGTCAGCGAATTAGTGTCTTTGAAATTAGGCGTCGCCGCGCGCATCACGCACCCAGACGCCTCAAAGCATCTGACTATTCGCGGCAAAGGTGGGCGCGAGCGCCTCGCGCCCTTAACAGGCGCTGCCGTGCGCGCCATTGGCGAGTGGCTGGTGGTACGGCCGCAAACCCTCCCCAAAAATGCGGCGGCGAGAGACCGCGCCGATAAGTTTCTCTTTCCTAGCTCTGGCAAGTCAGGCCACATGACCCGCGAGCGTTTTGCGCAGCTTTTGAAACAGCTCGCACGCGAAGCAGGCTTAGATGCCACACGAATTTCACCCCACACATTGCGCCATGCTTTCGCGACCCATCTCTTGGAGCGCGGGGCAGATCTACGCGCTGTCCAGACCTTATTAGGACATGCAGATATTGCCACGACTCAAATTTATACCCATGTGCTAGATGCGCAAATGCAGCAATTGGTCGAGGATCATCACCCCCTCGCCAAGCCGGCCAAAGCTTCGATATAGGATCGCGAGATATGGGATTTGAGAGACGGATGCACCCAGTGCTGGCAGAAGATTTAAACATCTTACTAAGCGATCTGTGTACGGAATGGGATTTTTGCGCTGGCGTTCGGGCCGCAGATTTACTCGAAGGCTCCAAGCCTCTGACGTCCAAAAAATTTACTGACGCCGTCCTAGACGCGGAGTCAGTCTTGCCTGGTCCTCGTACCGGATGGGAGCGCCGCATAAAACGCAAATTCGTGCAGCGCTACGGCCATGAAGTCAGCACCAAGACCTATTCGATTTAAAACCGCCTAGCTGTTTTGTCCCCGCTTTGTCACTGTCTTAAACCTTTACCCCTTAGCCTGCATCGCTATGGTGCTGCCAAATTTAACGGACCTAACAGGTAGACTTTATGGCCCGCACCTATCTCGATTTCGAGCGCCCGATTGCAGAATTAGACAGCCAGATTCAAACGGCTCTATCGGGCGGCAAGGACATTGCCGAACTTGAAGCGAAAGCGCAGGCGGAGCTTAAATCTCTCTATAGTAAAATTGGCCCTTGGGAGAAAACCCATGTCGCCCGACATCCAGCGCGCCCGCATTATACAAGCTATATCGACTCGCTCGTTTCAGATTATACGCCTTTAGCGGGGGACCGCAAATTTGGCGATGACCACGCCTTATTAGGCGGGCTTGGAAAATTACGTGGCCGGTCTATCGTTGTGATGGGGCATGAAAAAGGCACGGATACGGAAACGCGTCTCAAACATAATTTTGGCATGGCCAATCCAGAAGGTTACCGCAAAGCTGTGCGCCTGATGGATATGGCGGAACGGTTTAACCTCCCCGTCATCAGCTTTGTGGATACGGCAGGCGCTTTCCCGGGACGCGGAGCGGAAGAACGCGGCCAAGCCGAAGCCATTGCGCGCTCTATCGACCGCGGGCTCTCATTAAAAGTCCCCTTTATTTCCGTCATCACAGGCGAAGGCGGGTCCGGCGGCGCGGTCGCCATTGCGACGGCGGATAAGGTGATGATGCTGGAGCATTCGATTTACTCCGTCATTTCACCCGAAGGCTGCGCCTCTATTTTATGGCGGACACGAGACCGCGCCAAAGATGCGGCCAAGGCGATGAAAATTACGGCGCAAGATCTCAAAAAACTGGGAGTCATCGATCTTATTATAAAGGAACCCGTCGGCGGCGCGCACCGCTTACCCGAGATTGCCATGAAAACAGTTGGCGCGGCCATTGTGAAACAACTTGAAGCACTGGACGCTTTATCGCCCGCTGAACTTATCAAATCGCGGCGCGAAAAATTCCTGCGGATTGGGCGCTCTTTGATGAATTAAAAAAACCCAACCACGTCGCGGCTGGGCTTAATTTTGTCATGATCTCACGCGCACAAAGCCCGTGAAAAATTGGGCGAGACTAATAAGAGACCGACAACCCTGTTCCGAACCAAAATTGCGTATCGCTATCGACCGTCGCAAACTCGACGCCATTGGCGAGGACTTCACGGTCAAAATCAAGTAGATCTTCTGAGTTAAGCGTGAAATTGCCGCTCACATAAAATGAAATCGCATCCGTAATCGCTTTATTAAATGAAGCTGTCGCTGTTCCCCATTCGTAATCCGTACCCGCATCAGAATCAACAAGGCCGCCCGTCAAACCGAGATCAAGTGTCCATCCTTCACGCGGCAAAGGTAATGAATGACCGATAGAGCCCTCTAGCGTGAGGTTCTCTAGTGTGAAGTCATAATAAACCGTCGCAGCCGGCGAAAGCGCAAAATCTGAAAGACCAACAGATCCATAAACTTCATAACTTCCCGCGCCGCCTTCTGTCTCTAAGAGAGACCCAAATTGCGGAAAATAATAATAGGTCCCACCGACATCCAGAGAAATCGGTCCCTCTATCGGGAGGGAATAATTGGCGTAAAGATTAACCTCATCCACTTGTACAGATGAGTCTGATCCCAAACCCGCTGAATACCAAGCGCCAACAGTCAGTCCAAAATCGAAACCAATTTCTGTGCTCGGTTGAAGAGAGGAGTCTCCAAGGCTTGTGCCACGGAATACATATTCCGAAACGGAGGCGATACTAGACGTTGGGTTAATGCCATCATTATCTTGCGCAAGAGCAGGTGTAGATATAGCGGTTGCGGCACACAAAATCGCGCCAATCTTTAAATGTTTCATAGTTTTGCCTTTCGGACATCTTAATATGGGCACAGCTTTAGGGGCCATGTGTCCAGCGTTTGAGACATTATGTCACAGCGGTCCTATGCCCAATGTGTTAACAAAAGATATGTGGCAAATGTTCCAATTTAAGGCACAGAATAACCGGTAGGCATGAGGATATCTCACTGCCATGACTAAATTCAGGGCGGCTTGCCGCCCTAAAATGCTGCATCATTGGGCGGGTTTAGAAAAAGCTCTAAGCAACTTTTCCGTGGCAATGTTTCACCTTGCGTCCCGACCCGCAAGGACAGGCACTATTTCGGGAAATACCGTCCAAGGCACCTTCTGGAAGATCTCCGGCCGCAGTCGTCGCAGCGAGCGGGCCACCTTGATTTATCATATCCATGGGCGAGCGAGCTGGAGGTGGCGCGGCTTGGGCTTGCTGCATAGCGGCAAGACCGGCGCGCGCCTGTTCTAATTGCTGCTGCGCTTGGTCCACTGGAGCTTGCTGGTGTTGGCCTTGTCCCATTTGCTGTCGGCGTATTTGCACTTGCATTAATTCGCCCATCATATTCTTTGTGACATCTTGGCGCAGGCTCGTCAGCAAACCGTCAAACAAAGTGAAAGCTTCAGACTTATATTCATTAAGCGGGTCGCGCTGGCCATAGGCCCGCATCCCAATGACGGATTTGAGCGCGTCTAATTGCTGCAAATGCTCACGCCAGTTCTTATCAATGACCTGCAGGAGGATTTGCTTTTCCACGCGGGCTAGACTTGGTTTATCCAAATCCTTTGTTAGCTCAGTGTGAATTGTATCCGTGGCGTCCCGAATTTTCTTCTCAAGCTCTTCATCGGCAATGCCTTCTTCATCCGCCCACTCTTGCAACGGTAATTGCATGAGGACAGCCTCTTTGACGGCCTTATCGAGACCTTCAATATCCCATTGCTCGGCATAGGCTTTTTTAGGAACATGTTTCGCCACGAGATCTTCGACGAGTTGATGGCGGAAGTCTTCAATGACATCAGATACATCTTCATCCGTCATAAATTCCATACGCTGTTCGAAAATCGTTTTGCGCTGATCGTTCATGACATCATCATATTTGAGCAAGTTTTTACGAATATCGAAATTGCGAGTCTCCACGCGCTTTTGAGAGGTCTCAATCGACTTGGTCATAAAGCGGTTTTCGATCTGCTCGCCCTCTTCCCAGCCGAATTTCTGCATCATGGCTTTGAGTTTTTCGCCGCCGAAAATCCGCAGCAAATCATCTTCCATCGAGAGGTAGAATTTAGACCGGCCCGGATCACCTTGTCGGCCTGTCCGCCCGCGTAGCTGGTTATCAATCCGGCGGCTTTCATGGCGCTCTGTGCCCAAAACATAGAGCCCGCCAGCGGCCAAAGCCTTTTCTTTCAAAAAGGCGATGTCAGCTTTAATTTCTTCCGTTTTCTGCTCCCGCTCAAAATCTGACATATCATCTGTCAGTTTTTCTTCCAAAATCATCTCAAGATTGCCGCCGAGCTGAATATCGGTTCCGCGGCCCGCCATATTCGTCGCGATTGTCACCGCGCCCGGCACGCCCGCTTGAGCGACGATAGAGGCTTCTTCTTCATGATAGCGCGCATTCAAAACGCGGTGCTCAACATTGCGCTCCGTCAGGAAGCGAGAGAGGGCCTCCGATTTCTCAATCGAAACTGTACCAACCAACATGGGCTGACCATTTTTAGAAGCCGCCTCAATGTCTTCGACAATGGCTTGGAACTTTTCGCGTTCCGTGCGGTAAAGCACGTCCTGATCATCAATCCGCTGAATAGGGCGATTTGTCGGAATAATGAGAACTTCAAGACCATATGTATCGGCAAATTCGGACGCCTCCGTTTCTGCCGTCCCTGTCATGCCAGATAGCTTGTCATAAAGACGGAAGTAATTTTGTAGTGTCACAGACGCCATAGTCTGGTTTTCAGGTTTAATCTCGAGGCTTTCTTTGGCTTCAATCGCCTGATGCAAACCTTCCGAGAGACGGCGGCCGTCCATCATCCGGCCCGTAAATTCATCGATCAAAACAACTTCGCCGTTTTTGACGATATAATCCTTATCTGCTGTATAAAGCTTATGGGCTTTCAAGGCTTGGTTGATGTGATGGACAACAGAGATATTCTCGACATCATAAAGGCTTTCGCCCTCAAGCAATCCGCGGTCGCGCAGCAAGGTTTCAATTTGCTCAGTCCCGGCTTCATTAAAGGTCGCCGTGCGCGCCTTTTCATCCACATCATAACCTTCGGGCGCAATGTCTGGAATCAAGGCATCCACCGTGCGGTAGAGATCAGATTTGTCATCTGTCGGCCCTGAAATCACCAAAGGCGTCCGCGCTTCATCAATGAGAATTGAGTCAATTTCATCGATGATACAATAGACATGACCGCGTTGCGCCATTTCCTCGACGGAATATTTCATATTATCGCGCAGATAATCAAAGCCGAATTCATTATTCG
>CAYWSI010000055.1:0-11495 GCA_964460585.1 uncultured Algimonas sp. | reverse complement strand
TTACGCGAATAAGACGGTTCACTTTGAGGCCAAGGTGTTCCATCGCGCGGCGAACCTCGCGGTTTTTACCTTCGCGAAGCGTGACAGTAATCCAGCAATTATCACCGCTGGCGCTATCTAATACGGCTTCGATTGGGCCTGTCATGATGCCGTCAATTTTGATGCCGTTCTTGAGCGTGTCCAGCTCTGATTGCGTGATTTTGCCATAAGCGCGCGTGCGGTAGCGGCGCGATAATCCCGTTGACGGATGTTCCAAATGCCGCGCGAGTTCACCGTCATTTGTGAGCAGTAAAAGTCCCTCTGATGTGATGTCTAAACGCCCAACAGAAATCACGCGGCCGAGCTCTTTAGGGAGAACGTCAAAAACTGTCGTTCTGTTCTTTTCGTCCTTATGGGATGTCACCAAACCATCAGGTTTGTAATACCGCCACAGGCGCGTTTGAGTCTTTGCATTTACGGGTTTTCCGTCAAATTCAACTTTGTCCTTTGGTCCAACTTTTGTGGCGGGCGAGTCGATGACTTTCCCGTTCACTTTGACGCGGCCAGCGGCCACAAGTTTTTCGGAATCGCGGCGCGACGCAATGCCTGCGCGGGCGAGATATTTTGCAATACGGTCAAGATTTGGCGTGTCGGTCATAAGGCAGAATATCTTGACGGTTAAGGCGCGAGCGTAGAAAGCCGCGCCATGAATGATGTGTCCTATATGCGCTTGGCGATAGAAGAAGCCAAGTCCGCAGCACGGCGCGGCGAAGTGCCCGTCGGCGCGGTGCTTGTCAATGCGGCGGGTGAGGTCATTGCGCGCACAGGAAATGCGCCCATCTCGATTTGTGATCCGACGGCCCATGCCGAAATTCTGGCCCTGCGGGACGGGGCTTATGCGGCTCAGAACTACAGATTAGGCGAGATGAGCCTCTATGTGACGCTGGAGCCTTGCACTATGTGTGCAGGTGCGATTTCCAACGCCCGCATTGCCCGCGTGATTTACGGCGCATCTGACGCCAAAGGCGGCGCGGTTGAAAATGGCGTCAAATTCTTTGATCAAGCTAGCTGTCATCACCGCCCAGAGGTCACAGGTGGGGTTTTGGCAGAGGAATGCTCAGACTTGCTGAAAAGCTTTTTCAGAGAGCGCCGCCGAAAATGAAGTCTAACCTAAGAGAAACCCTAGCAGCTCCGGTGCTTGGGCCTACGGATGACGGAGACGGCGTAGCTTGGATTGGTGTGGTGCTCGGCATTACCGCGGCCATCCTATATTCTCTGAAGGCAATTTTCGTGAAATTGGCCTATCTGCCAAGTGAAGGCGTGTCGGAACAACTGCCGCCGATTACCCTGATGATGCTGCGCCTCGGCTTCTCCTTTCCCGTCTATTTGGCGATTTTGGTCTGGGTCTGGCGAAAAGCTGTCGTAAAACCGACGCTGCGCCAATGCGGCTTGGCCATGCTGGCCGGTATTTTAGCTTATTATCTCTGTACTTTGCTCGATTTTTCCGGGCTGCAATATATCACAGCACAGCTCGAACGCTTGCTGCTCTTCACTTACCCTGCCTTTGTGATTTTATTCGGAGCCTTGTTTTTCGGCGGACGCCTCACGGCTTGGGGGCTGGCTGCGGTTGCGTTGGCTTATAGTGGCCTCGCGGTTGTTTTCATTGGCGGCGATATAACAGAAAGCTCAAATCTCTGGCTCGGTAGCGGTTTGGTGCTGGCGTCGGCCATGTTATTTGCTCTGTTTCAGCTAATCGCGAAGACTTTCATTGATAAAATAGGCGCAGAGCTTTTCACCTGTCTCGCGATGTTAGGGGCTGCTGCGGCTATTTTTTGTCATTTTTTGATTAGCGCATTGGCGTCGGAAGGGGTCGTCGCGGCTTTAGATTTACCGGCGCGTATTTATTGGCTTGGCCTGACGATTGCGGTGTTTTCAACGCTACTGCCGAGTTTTTTCATGAATATTGCGATTGGCCGAATTGGCGCGCAGCGTGTCGCTATGCTCGGTATGTTCGGCCCGCTCGCTACGATCGTCGCCGCGATTTGGGTGCTCGGCGAACCATTTGGAGTCTGGGACGCGGTGGGAACCGTGGTGACCCTGGCCGGAATCGCGCTTTATATGAAATCCAGTAAGGCTAAGCCGCGCAAGACATAGACCGCCCCAACGACACTCACTAAGATACGCGTATATTTCCGAAAACCGACATCGGAGAATCGCTCGAGCAAGGATGTGCCTATCTTTGTGCCTAGAATAACTGCGGGCACGGCAAGGACTAAAACCCAAATTGGCGGTAAGTCAGAGAGGCCTGTTGCGCGCAGCAATGGAATGCCAAAATATCCGATTTTCACCAAATGGCTGGCAAACATGGTCACGGCTTTGGTCGCGACGATAGCTTTGCGGGTGAGGGCGGTTTTGACGTAAAAGAAATCAAGTGCCGGGCCTGCAACACCTGCACTTAAATTCAGCCCCATGACCATCGCGCCGCATAACGCAGCATGGGCCGGCTTTTCTGCATCACCTGCTAACCAGTTTTTTGGAAGCCAAAGCAGGAGCGGTAATAGCCCAAGGACAAGAAAGAGCTGGGCTTTATTTGGGGTGAATGACATCCAAAGCATGAGTAAAATCGCGGGCAGAGCGCCCAAAAGCTGCCAGCCCAAGATGTCCCACCGAATATGTTCGCGTAAAATGGCGGAACGGGAGCCGTTAGAGACGGATTGGACAATGCCGTGCACGACCATCGCCGCGCTCACGCTCATGAGGCTTGCGATAATGCCCATAAAGACAAGGCCGCCAGCCATGCCGAAAAGTCCGGAGATGATAGCGCAGAGTCCCGCTGAGAGAATTATTATAAGGCCTGTTTGCATTTAAGACCTCGTTAACTGCAACATGGTTAACAAAGTCTATGTGTGGGGTCGGCCTTAATGGACGATTCGAAGTCTATTGCAGGGTTAAAAGATGCGTTTGTTTAAAAAAGACACAGCTCAATTTGGGATAGAGGATGTGACGGCAACCCAAGATGTGGTTTCAGCTATATCAAAGGCGTTAAAAACCGGAGCCGAGCAGCAGGACCTCGCGACAAGACGGCTCGCGGATCTCACGAAATCTATGAATAAAGTGGATGCAAATGTTCGGCAACGTATGCGGTTAGAGGGCGAAGTTAAGCGCATGAATACGGAGCTGACAACTCTCCGTGCGGAATTGAAAAAGAACCGCGCTTGGACACAAGAACAAACTACAAAACTCGCAACCCTTCAAAAAGAACGCGATAAATTACGGGGCCAGTTAGAAACATCTAAGTCGGAGCTTTCGGCCCGAGTTGAACGTGAGTCTGGATTGCGCGAATCAGAATTTCAACTCCGCAAAAAGGGCGAAATTCTAAACAAAGAGCTGAATCAACGCACAATGCGTTTGGAAGAGCTCGTTCTCGTGCAACAGCGCGTACAAGACGAGTTGGCGCAAGCTACAGGTCAAGTTTCTTCGCAGACACATAAGATTCGTGAACTACAAAATGTAGTAGAGGAATTTACATTACGCTTAGATGAGAAAACCAAATCGGCTGACGCATCTCTGGCGGCATTACGTGACCTGCGTTTAGAGCTTCATGCTGCAAAAGAGCAGCTGGTCGCAGCTAATTCCAAGCTACAATCCAGCGAATATGAGCAAGAAAGTCAGAAGACCTTGTTTGACGAGACACTGAAACGCCGTGCCGACGAAATTCTTGCTCTGAAGTCGCAAGTTGAGCAGCTGACAACTCAACTTCGCATTAAAGATAAAATGGGCAGTCATTTTGATGAAGAAACGTCGGGATTGCGTCGTGCGCTAGAAACTGAACGTGAGCGTAATAGTGTCAATGAGCAACGCCTACAAAACCAGGCTGAAACAGAAGCTAGACAGGCTCGAGCTCTTGCGAAAGCGAAGGAAGAGTATGATGCTCTCAACGCTAAATTTGTGGATGCGATGAAGGATCTCGATGTGTTCCGTCAGGTCAATAATGTGCAGTCAAAGAAGTTAGAGAATTATGCGCAGCTTAATAAGACGCCTATGCCGAAACGTGACTATGCGCCGATGCGGAACGAAGAGGTAACTCTGTTGAAAGCTGTTAGTTAAACTAGACTTACACATAACCTCGCACAAACAGGGTTCGCTAACTCTTAAACTTAGGGCAGGTAACGGGTCTAAGGCAGGTGGTGTGTGCCCCTTGTCTTGACTGCAGGGAGCATAGCGCTAAATCGCGGCCATGCCACGCGTTCTCAACAAATATCTGACCCGGATTCATAAATGGGCAGGCCTCGTATTATCATTGCAGATATTATTCTGGTTCGGATCTGGGTTTTTTATGACCCTATTTCCGATTGATCAGGTCAGAGGCCGTCATTTAGTGGAGCCCCAAGTTTTCTCATTGTCGGATTCGGATATTGTCCCAATTGAAATTGCCATGACGGCCTATAAAGGCTCTCTGACGGGCGCGCGATTGGTGAATATTGCAGGAAGGCCAGCCTATATTTTACTTGGAGAGAGCGGTCCGCAAATGCTGGATGCGAGGAGTGGAATGCCGTGGGATGGAGTAGCCTCAACTGATGTTAAAGCGGTTGCGCTTTCCAGTTATCAAGGAGAGGGTGAATTGGCGTCTATGATGAAGCTAGACGTAGCTCCGAATGATTATGCGGGTGAGCTCCCTATATGGCAGGTAAAGTTTGACGATAAGGCCAAAACAAGGCTCTATATTGACCCAGAAACAGCAGAAGTTCGCAGCGTGAGAACGCGACTTTGGCGGCTCTTTGATCTCGCATGGAAGTTCCATATTATGGACGTGACGGGCGAAGATAATTTCAACAGCTGGTGGCTCAGATTAGCCAGCGGCGCGGCGCTCTTATTTGCGCTCAGCGGGGTAGGGCTGCTGTGGTTTAGGGTCGTGGCTCGCCCTAGGCGGCGGAAGGGTGAACTTTCGCCTGTAAGGTAGGGTATATTCTTTAAACAGTTGAAATATATATTTATATAGACTGTCCAGTGCCTTCCCAATCCTTCAAAAATGCCGCGAGACCTTTGTCAGTCAGGACATGATTGGATAGAGATTTCACGACATTTGGCGGCGCGGTAATGACGTCAGCCCCGATGAGGGCGCAGTCTTTCACATGATTCACATTGCGGATTGAGGCGGCGAGGATTTCTGTTTCGAACCCATAATTATCGTAAATCGTGCGGATATCTTCGATCAACTCTAATCCGTCGAGTGTGATGTCGTCTAATCGGCCAATAAAAGGCGAGATATAGGTCGCGCCGACCTTCGCTGCGAGAAGGGCTTGGTTCGGCGAGAAGCACAGTGTCACATTTGTTGGAATTTCTTCTTTGGAAAGTGTGTTGCAGGCTTTCAGGCCATCCATTGTGAGCGGGAGTTTGACGCATACATTATCCGCAATCTTGCGCAGGATACGGCCTTCTTTAATCATGTTGTCTGCATCTGTTGCGACGACTTCTGCGGAGACATGACCCGGCGTCAGTTTGCAAATTTCAGCGATAACTTCTTTAAAATCACGTCCAGATTTTGCGATAATGGACGGGTTGGTTGTTACGCCATCCACAAGCCCAATGTCAGCGAGTTCGGCAATGGCATCAAGGTCTGCACTGTCGATAAAGAATTTCATGGGTCTGTCCTGATAAAACTTAGCATTAGGGATGGGCGGGGCCGTTGTGAGCCTGCTAACATGGGGACAACGTGAATCAAACCGCTCAAATTCTTTTCCCTGTGAATGTGCCTACAGCATTTGATTATGCCGTGCCGGACGGACTGGTGCTGCAGAGGGGTGACTTCGTTTATGCGCCGATTGGTAAGCAAATGAAGATGGGGGTCGTTTGGTCTTTGAATGCCGCCTCGCCGGAAGACCTACCGGGCCGGAAATTAAAGGCGATTGTTGACCGCAAAGCGACGCGGCCACTCCCGCCTGATCTGTTGGATTTTGTTGATTGGACCGCCCAGTATAATGGTGCATCGCCCGGCAATGTCTTGCGGATGATTATACGTAATTACAAAGCTTTAGACCCATCGGCTAATGTAACTTTATACAGGCCTAGCGGCGTCGAGCCCAAAAACCTAACCCCAGCTCGGGCTGTGGTTTTACGAGAAGGCGGGCCATGGCCAGCGCGAGCGAGTGAGGTGGCTGCAAGGGCGGGTGTGTCTTCGGGGGTTGTGAAGGGCCTAGCTAAAGCGGGCGGCCTGATTGCAGAGAGCGGTCCTGTTGATCCACCATTTGATCTGCCTGATGCGGAACACGCAGGCCGGGATCTGACCCCTAGTCAACATGAAGCTGGATTGGATCTCGCTGCGCAGGTGAAGGCGCGGGTTTTCAATGTGTCGCTTTTGGACGGCGTGACAGGGTCAGGTAAAACAGAAGTTTACTTTGAAGCGGTGGCGCAAGCCCTCAGACAAGGGCAGCAATGCCTCATCCTTGTGCCTGAAATTGCTTTGACCCAAGCGGGGTTGCGGCGGTTTAAGGAGCGGTTCGGGGCGCAGCCTGCGAGTTGGCATTCCCAAATGGGCGAGGCTGCCCTCAGGCGGGTGTGGCGCGAAGTGGCGCAAGGGCGCTGTAAACTCGTGGTAGGGGCGAGGTCGGCGCTTTACCTCCCGTTTCCAGAGTTGGGCCTCATTGTGGTCGATGAAGAACATGACACGTCCTATAAGCAGGAAGAGGGCGTCATATATAATGCCCGTGATATGGCGGTAGTGCGCGGTCATATTAGCGGCCATAGCGTGATTTTAGCTTCAGCCACGCCAAGCCTTGAATCGCTGCATAATGCGCGAACAGGCAAATTTGCTCATGTTGTACTTCCTGAACGGCCCGGCGCAGCGGTTCTACCCGATATTGCGCTTGTCGATTTAAAAGAACATGTGCCGGAGAAGGGGGCGTATTTGTCTCAACCTTTGCTAGACGCTGTGGCGGAGGTGACGGGGCGCGGTGAACAGGCTTTGCTCTATCTAAACCGTAGGGGCTATGCGCCGCTTATCATTTGCCGAAATTGCGGGGAGAAATTGAAGTCTCCCGATACGGATAGTTGGCTGGTGCAGCATAAGCGCACGGGCCGCGCCATGTGTCATTTGACAGGTTTTTCTATGTCTATGCCAAAGCAATGCCCGAACTGCCAAGCCGAGGATAGCTTAACCTCAGTTGGTCCGGGCGTCGAGCGCATTGCAGAAGAGGCGCAGGCGGCCTTTCCATTAGCCCGTGTTGAGGTTTTGTCGTCTGATACGTCAGGCAACCCAGCGGAACTGGCCGAGCGCATGCGCCGAATGGAGCAAGGCGAGATTGATATTCTTGTCGGGACGCAGATGGTCGTGAAGGGGCATAACTTTCCGAGACTGACCTTTGTCGGCGTTGTGGATGGTGATCTTGGCCTTGCGGGCGGCGACCCGCGAGCAGGAGAGCGGACTTATCAAACATTGGTGCAGGTCGCGGGCCGCGCCGGACGGGCAGATAAGCCGGGGCGCGCGCTTATCCAAACTCATCAACCTGAACATGAGGCATTGGTCGCGCTCGCAGCAGGGGATCGCGATATGTTCATCGGAGTCGAGTTGGCTATGCGAGAGATGTTGGGCTTGCCGCCCTTTGGCAAGCTGGCAGCTGTTATCTTCTGGGGACCAGACCCGGCTAAGGTGGATGCCATGGCGAAAAAATTCTTGAATGCAGCCCCTCGTGCGGAAGGCATCGAAATATTAGGTCCATCTGAAGCCCCAATAGGGCGCCTGCGCGGGCTTTATCGCAGGCGTTTATTTGTGCAGGCCGAATCTACGGTGAATCTATCGAAATATATGCAGGCTTGGCGCGTAAAAATCAGGCCTGCCAGCAAGTATAAAGTCCAAATCGACATTGATCCGCAGAGTTTTATGTGAATTTCAGGGCTAAACCTTGAGTCAATATGACTGAATTTCAGGGTTTTTTGCCAGTGTTACATATATGTGATGCAGATTTGACACAGTTTTAAATAAAATGGCCTCGAATAGCGCTCATTATGCGGTTTGAGTTTGATGGCATTACTAATCTGTCATACCCACTGTGACAATTGCGGCGGGAGACTGGCTTTCGTTGTGCACGCCTGGGTGAACCAGGAAAATCTAGAGGGAAGTTTTGCAAACATGAAAATGTCAACAAAATCACAGCTATTATTATCAGCCGTTTCATGCGGCCTGATTATGGCGACTACTCCAGCGTTCGCGCAGGATAATACAGGCGAAGATGTCGTTGTTACGACAGGTACACGTCTTAATGTTAACCCAAACCTGACCGCTGCTCAGCCGGTCTTGTCAATCGACGCAGGTGAGATTGCATCGCGCGGTGTTGTAAATATCGAAGATTTGACAAACACTTTGCCGCAAATTTCAGCGGCTCAAACTGCTGACCAATCAAATGGTGCGTCTGGTACCGCTCAACTTAACCTTCGTGGTCTTGGTGCACAGCGGACATTGACACTCATCGATGGTCGCCGCCTTCCTTATGGTGACTCATCTTCTATCGCGGTTAACCTTGACCTTGTTCCATCAAACCTTGTTGAGCGCGTTGACGTTCTAACAGGTGGTGCGTCAGCTGTTTATGGTTCAGACGCTGTTTCTGGTGTTGTCAACTTCATCCTTAAAGATGACTTCGAGGGTTTTGAAGCTGATCTTCAATATGGTTTTGCTCAAAGCGGAAATAGCAGAAGCGCTATTGAAGAGGTTCTAATCGCCAATGAGCAGCCTGTTCCAGGTAGCACGACAGATGGTGAGGAATTCTCGGGGTCCATCACATTTGGTGCAAACATTGATGGCGGCCGCGGTAACGTAACTGGTTTTGCTGCTTATCAGAGCCGCGATGAAATCCTCGGCGCTGACCGTGTAGGATCCGCTTGTACATTAGGACCAGGCGCTACGAATGGCTTTGGCTGTGTCGGTTCATCTAACTTCCGTCGTTTCAATAACATCGCAGACTTTGGTGGGACAGATGTTTTTCTACAAGAAGATGGATCATTCACGCCTTTCCAAGGCGGTCCTGCTGAGACCTTCAACTTTGGTGCATCGAACTTCTTCCTGCGTCCTGCTGAGCGCTATCAGCTCTACACGAAAGCGACATATGATCTGACTGACAATGTCGAACTTTTCGCTGATTTTGGTTTCACGCAAAATATCTCGGATGCTCAAATTGCGCCGTCAGCGTCATTCGGTTTCTTCCAGCGGACACTTAATTGTGACAACCCGCTTTTACAAGATCCGAATTTCCAAGATGGTTCATCTTTTGCGCAAACAGTACTTCAATGTACGCCAGAACAAATCGCTACGGGCTTGAACCCTGATGGGTCTCGCGCTTTGGTTGGTGGCATTACGGCAACTCATCGTCTCGTTGAAGGTGGTTCACGTAACTCACGTCTTGAGAACTCAGCATTCCGCATTGTTGGCGGTTCGCGTGGTGAATTGGTCGGGTTAGGTCAGTATGAAGTCTTTGCTCAATATTCTGAGACGGATGATCAGGATACTTCAACAAATGACATCCAAATCGACCAGTTAGCGCAAGCTATTGATGTTGTGGCAGATGCTAACGGAAATCCAGTCTGTTTTGACCAGTCAAATGGGTGTGTGCCATTTAACATTTTTCAGCGCGGTCCAAATGGTGAGAGCCTTCTCACCCAAGAAGCTATTGACTTTGTTACAGGTGTCGGAATTACGACAGGGTCTACGAGTCAAACAGTTATTGGAGGTAACATCCAAGCAGATCTAAGTGATCATGGGATCGTGAATCCTTTGGCGCCTGATACAGGTATTGGTCTCTTGGTTGGTGTCGAGTATCGTGAAGATACGCTTGATGCGACGCCTGATCAAATAAGCCAACGTGCTGACGGTGGTTTCACGGGTGTTGGTGGACCAACTCTACCAGTATCTGGTGCGCTTGATGTATATGAAGTCTTTGCAGAGCTTGAAGTTCCTCTCATAACGGACCGACCTTTCGTCGAAGAATTGGTTTTCAACGGTCAATATCGTTACTCTGATTACAGTGTAGATGGTAATGGCGTGTCTAACAGCTTTGAGACCGATACCTATGGTTTGTCTCTGACTTGGGCGCCAACCAGCGACATCACATTCCGTGGTCAGTTCCAGCGCGCTGTTCGTGCGCCAAACGTTGTTGAGCTCTTCACAGGTCAGCAAACTGGTCTTCCTGAGCTCAGTGTTGCGGGCCAAACGCCTGCTGGTGACACAGTCTTTGACCCTTGTTCAAGTACTGGTGGTGCCACACCAATTGCGTCTGCTGCAGCTTGTGCCAACACAGGTGTAACGGCGGCTCAATTCGGTAGTGTTCCAGATATTGTTGCTGGTCAAACCCAAGGTTTGTTTGGTGGTAACCCGAACTTGAACCCTGAAGAATCTGATACATTTACGCTTGGTGCTGTAGTCACACCTAACTTCTTACCTGGTTTTTCAGCATCTGTAGATTATTTCGATATTTCTATCGATGATGCGATCGTTGCGGGTATTGGTGCTCAGAACATTCTTGACGGGTGTTTGGACACAGGCGAAGCGGTATTCTGTGATCTTATCACACGTGATGGCGCAGGTTCATTGAACCCAAGTGGTCCCGGTATTGGTTTCCAGCTTACAAACTTGAACGCTGCTGAAATCGAGACAAGTGGTCTCGATCTTCAGGCGAACTACGTGCATGATTTTGACAGCATTGGTGACCTTTCATTCCGTTATGCCTCAACAATTCTCTTCTCAAGTGACTTTACACCATTCCTTGGTGCGGAGACAGATGAGTGTGAAGGCCGCTTTGTTGGTAATTGTGGTCAGCCGACTGCAGATTACAGACATAGTGCTGTTGTAGGATGGGCGACACCTGTTGAAGGCCTCGATGTAGACCTTACATGGCGTCATTTCGGTAGCGTTGAGAACGATGCCGACCCAGACTCAGAAATCGAAGGTACTTTGGGTTCTGTGAACTACTTTGACCTATCTGGTTCTTATGAGTTCTTGGACGGTATTACAGCTCGTGCAGGTGTGAACAACATCTTTGAGCAAAACTTCCCACTCTCTGTATCTGGTGGTCCAGCTAGTAATGGTAACAACAACACGTTCCCAGGTATCTATGACACTGGTCGCTTCATCTTCTTTGGTGTGAACGTCAAACTGTAAGACTGAAGGTTTTAAGGTTATGAAAGCGGTCCTTCGGGGCCGCTTTTTTTATGCGCATTTATAATGTGTCTGGCGTGTTAGCTGCGGGGTCTTTAGGATGTCCCAGCTTCGATGTTCTTTTCTTTATTTCCGCCTTGGCTAAATCTGACACATGTTCAACGCCAGCATTGACTCCGCGCCAGAGCTTGACAATGGCGTAGATCACACCGGCCAATGGGAGTGCGATTATGCCGACGCTCCAATGTGTGGTTGCGGCAAGGGTAAGTAGGGCGCAAATCATGACAGCCATGACGACGATTGCGATACTGAGCCAGAATTTTGCGATGACAATCGGCCAGCTCGCGCGCTCTATAACGCCGTCGACAACCATCTC
>CAYWSI010000054.1:0-12127 GCA_964460585.1 uncultured Algimonas sp. | reverse complement strand
GCAACCGCAACGCCTGCGCCGATGCAAAGCGCGCAGCCTATTACGATGAGCAGCTGTGTGCGGCCAATGGATATGCCCAAGCTCTGGGCTGTTTCTTCGCCAAGCCCAAGCACGCGTAGGGCGGGGCCTGAAAAACACAGCAACGCACAGCCAATGAGTGTCAGAGGTCCTGCGATGAGTACATCGGTATTATCGGCATTCTTTAGGGACCCCATCAACCAATAGACAAGCTCAGATAAGGCCCAAGGGTTAGGCGCAAAATTCATGACCATACCTGTTATGGCAGTGGCCAATGCGCCAATACCAATGCCCGCTAAGACCAAACCAGAGGCCCCTGGCTTACGTCTTGAAAAAGCTGTCATGGCCAAGGCCCCGACAAGGGAAAACCCAATGGCGGCGGGGGTGATGAAATGCGGGAGGTTGAAATAGAGGGCTAAGACTGCGCCTAATGCGGCGCAGGCTGAAAATCCCAATAAGCCCGGCGCGGCCAAAGGGTTGCGCGTAAAGCCTTGCAAGGCGGCGCCAGACGCGCCCAAACCCGCCCCAACAAGCGCGGCTAATATCGCGCGAGGGAGGCGTATGGATTGGATGATGGTGTTGATGGGGTCTGAGGCATTGCCTCTTAACCCTGCCAGAACCTCTCCGCTACTTATCCAGGTTGCGCCGATGAAGAGGCTCATGAGGATGACCAGCCCGCAAATACCGGCCATGAGAGCTGTCCAAAGGCGCAGGCTCATAGCGACAACATTTGCTGATTTAAAAGCGTTGCCGCATCCACAAGACCGGGTCCAGCGCAGGGCCAGAACTTCCCGGGGATATTGATGTGCGGCAGAGACTCTATTTTAGACGCCAAAGCCGCGTGTCGTAATGAGCGGTCATTTACGCCTGCATAATTGGAGGCAATGAAACTCGTCACAATGATGTCGGGTTGAAGGCTGATTAAATGCTCCGTGTCTGGCGACTGCCAACCTGGATTTTGAATAATATTTTGGCCGCCTGCGGCTTTGATGACTTCGTGGACAAATGTGCCGGGTCCAGCCGTGGCCCCTGATCTATCTAGGTAGAGAATTTTTGGAGCCTGCGGGGGTTTTGCAATTTGGGTAAGGCGAGTTTGCAAGGCTGTGGATGGATTTGAGACATTTAACTCTTGCGATAATAAAGCGAGATTGTTCCAGATGGTTTCGAAATCCTCGCCCCAAAGTAAATCAATATCTCCGCGCCCGCCTGCGCTTGAGATACGCAAAGCGCCCGACCATCTTAAAAGGCGTTCGGCATCATCATCCGCTTGCGGCAAAGATTTGAGCGGGTCTGGCGTAACGGATAATGCCGAACGAGATTGCCAAGACAAGGCGGCGAGGCGGGGCGCAATTTCTGGCAGAGCATGGATGTATGAATCTGCGCAGAGCGTCGTGCTGACTATAGCATCTTCGGGTAAATCGCTTTGTGCTGCGCGGCATCCTGCCAAAGATAAGACAGCTAAGAGAGCTGCCGCAGTTAGGATGTTCGACCAAAGGCGCATAGGTGGCTTATGCGGCGCTTTCGGCGGCCAGTTCAAGTGCGGCGCGTAAGCCAGATTGCCAATCCGGTAAAGGATGTCGGAAGGCGCGTTCAAAACTCTCCGTCTCTAAGACAGAATAAGCGGGTCTCTCTGCGGCGGTAGGATAATCGGAAGAGGGGATTTCATCGACCTTCACATCTAAACCCTTGGATTTAAAAATGGCTTTTGCAAAGCCCGCCCAGCTGACCTCTTCGCCGCCATTTGTGACATGATAAATCGCGGTTTCCATGTCGGGCTCTTGCGCAAATAGGCTAGCTGCTTTTAATACGGCATGCGCCAAATGGCCTGCAAATGTGGGTCGACCGATTTGGTCGTCAACGACGGAAATAATGTCCTTAGTTTTCGCAAGCCTTAGCATAGTCGTCAGGAAATTAGATCCGCTTTCGTCATAGAGCCAAGAGGTCCGCAGGATTAGGCTCCGCGCGCCCGATTCAAGAATAGCTAATTCGCCGTCCAATTTTGACGCGCCGTAAACGCCCAAGGGGTCCGTATCATCATCAGGCGCATAAGGCGCTTCGGCTTCGCCGTCGAAAACATAATCCGTCGAGATATGGATGAGCGGAATATCATGTTGCGCACAGGCGCGGGCAATAATGCCCGGCGCGACCGCATTTACGGCATAGCTCACATCGGATTGGGATTCCGCGCCGTCTACATTTGTGTAGGCCGCTGCGATGACCAAAACATCTAATCCAGAGGGGAGGCTCGCGATGGCTGCTTCTATGTCAGGGGCAGGCGCTGTTAGGTCTAAGGCATCCCGTCCTAGCGCGATAATTTCATGCCCTTGTGCCTCACCTTCGCGAAGGAGTGCGCGGGCCAATTGTCCCGTTTTTCCAATGATAGCCATGCGTAAACTCATGTGCTGGGCTTAAACTCGAACGGGGAGGTGAAGTCCGCAAAAGAGGGAGCCTTCAAATCTCTATCTGAAATGGAGTACGGGGTTTCAATGCCCCACTTAATCGCGAGGTCAGGGTCATTCCAGAGTACGGCGCCTTCGCTTTCTGGCGCATAGCTATGGGTGCATTTATAGCTGATGATTGTATTGTCTTCTAAGGTTCGGAAGCCATGTAGAAAGCCAGCAGGTATCCAAAGTTGATGATCATTCTTGGCACTTAAGTCTAGTGCAACTGACTTTCCAAAATTGGGTGAACCTCGCCGTATATCCACCGCAACATCCAAAATAGAGCCTTGTAGACAGCGGACGAGCTTGCCTTGGCTATTTGGCGGACCTTGGAAATGTAATCCGCGAATTGTGTTGGCTTTCAGGGACAGAGATTGGTTTTCCTGCACAAATTCAACATCTGTTCCGGTGGCTTGATGAAACTTACTTAGGCGAAAAGTTTCGATAAAATAGCCGCGTGCATCGGTCAGCCGCTGCGGCGTCAAGCGGATAACATCCGGAAGTGAAGTTGGCTCGGCCTTCATGGACCAAGGCCTAACCCGATGGGAGGGGCGGGGCAATGCTAGGGCCTGCTGAATTTTCGTATATTCCTGTGCATTTATTATTTGAGGTGATGGCTCGGCTGGACTTGCACTTTATGACAGAACCGTCTTTATTTAAAACGGGACAGGGGGGAGCAAGCAATGGCCCATACTTATGCAGGATTTTTATCTTATGCGCATGCTGATGAGGCTGTGGCGGCGCGCCTGCATAGGGCATTAGAGACGTATAAAATTCCCAAAGGACATAGTGGGACGCTTTCACCGATTTTTCGGGACGCCAATGAACTGACCGCCCATCATAGCCTATCTGAAAAAATTCAAGGCGCCGTTGAAGGCTCGCGGGTTTTGATTGTGCTGTGTTCACCGGCGGCCAAAGCTTCCTATTGGGTGAATGAAGAAATCCGCCTGTTCCGAAAAATGCACGGGGAGGCCGCGGTGCTTTGTGTGTTGGCCGAAGGCACACCTGACACAGCCTTTCCTCCGGCTTTATTGGAAGGCGGGCGGGAGCCTCTAGCCGCAAATTTAGGGACAACGAAATCTAGCTTTCAGCTGGGCGTGACGCAAATAGCCGCGGCCATGTTGGGCGTTGGGTTAGATACGCTGATTCAGCGGGACGCGGGACGCAAACGCCGCCGCCTACAAGTCGTGACGGCGGGTGCATTGGTCTTCTCGGGCCTAATGGGGGCGACAACATTTTCTGCCGTGACCGCCCAAAAAGCCGCGGAGACGAATCGCATGCAGGCCGAGGGCCTGGTTGAATATATGATCACGGATATGAAAGAGAAATTGGAACCAGTGGGGAAGCTCGATATTCTCGACGGAATTGGACAACGCGCCGTCGAATATTATGATGCGCAAGATGTCTCTAAACTTCCCGATGACAGTCTCGCGAGGCAGGCGCGCGCCCGGCATATTTTAGGACAAGTTGCATTGGACGAAGGAGACCTTGTCAAAGCGACAGAAGAAACCCAAGCGGCAGCCCGGTTGACGAAAGAAATATATGATCGTAACCCCAATGATACAGATGCCATATTTGCACATTCGCAAAGTGAGTATTGGGTCGCTGAAATCTATAAGAAACAATTTAATTTTGTAGCCGCTGCTGAACATTTTGAGAATTATGCCGCCTTTAGCGATAAACTTTATCAAATAGACCCAACGAACTTTGATTGGGTGATGGAGAAAGCTTGGGGGGCGAATAATGTAGGTTTCGCGAATTATTCGCTGAAAAAATATGAAGAAGCAGAGGCATATTACTTGGAGGCTGTTTCAATATTTGAAATAGCTATAGGCCTTGAACCAGACAATTTCAGTCCAAAATTTGAACTTGCAAATGTGTTTGGTGGATTAGGAAGAATAAAAATTAAAATGGGGTTGCTATCAGAAGCTTTAGCATTTCATGAGCGGAAACTAGAAATTTATGAAAAAGCCATATTGCACGAACCCGATAATTTCAAATTCCGATACCTATATGCGATAGGCTTGTCTCGATTAATTACCGATGGTTTATTAGACGAAAAGCCGGTTGAATTTACACGCATAGTTGAAAAATCAAGGGAAGAGTTTGAAAGTCTTTTAACTCATGACCCTAAAAATGCGGCATGGAAAACTGAATATACCTATTATTTGAAGGCTTTAATAAATCGGTTGGATGAAGGTGATCTTCCTTCCCAAGTTGAAGAGAAAGTTAGAACCCGCTTTAATGAGTTGCGTAAAGAATTTACGCCTCAATAAAGCGGGTTGTTTGTGGGTTGGGTCGATAGTTTTCTACAGCCTCCCCAAACTTATACAATTTAGGGGAGTGATTCACCTTCTTGACCGCCTCGCGTTTCGTTAATCGTCCCGGGGTCAATAATGATGTCAGTGTAAACTGTTTTCCCATCTTGTTTTTGAGAAATTGTGACATGTAGATTATATTTCAAGTTCTTCGGGCTCGATCGGCAATGGTTCGCGAGGAGCAAAATATTGCGTTTGTCGAGCGTTGTAATTTTCTCAAAATTACGTGCAAAATCATCGCGGTCATTTTCTGTGCTGAACTGACGGCTTTTCGTGAATTTCCAATTTTTTCGTGGAAGCTTAAATAATATCCAGACGGGTCGATTCATTCTTAAGTCGAGTGGGCTGGGTGGTAGAAAGCCCTGTTTCGTATCACTGTGAAAGAATTTTATATAATCATCGAGCATTTTTTCAAAATCAGCAGGACAATATTTATTTTCTAGATAGCCTCCTGGATTATGGCAATGCTGTTTAAATTCGGCCAATAAACGGTCCCGCATAAAGGCAATCTCACTGGATTGAATTCTTTCTCGCGCAATAATGCCATCTTCGATACTGACTGTGAGCGGCAATAAAATTGGCCATTTACTTGGATGCTTTTTTTGAAAAGTATCCCAATCTTTCAAATAACTTGCGTTGGTTTTTATGCTGCTTTTTTGTGGTCGTCCCATTTTTCTCTCCCTTTTATGGTACGGTTTCTAATTAACTTATTTTTTCAGTATTTATCGTGACCGGTGTCACGCTAGGTTAGGTTTTTGAACTCCTTATTTTGCGTTAGCTGTGAAATCGCCATGGCGAGGTTGGCGGCTTCTTCTCGATTGAAGACTTTAAACCCTGCGAAATGAACACCTAAGAGATTGCCGTTTTTAATGTCTAACAAGGGTGAGCCAGAATTGCCGCCCATGGTCGACGCATTATGGCAAATGGCGGGCATGCGGAATTCCGAATATTTCGTTTCACTCACGGATGTTTCTACACCGAAGGGGGCGTCTGTATCCGTGCTATGGCGGAAGATTTGACCTTGGCTAATGCGTTTAACGGCGAAAATTGGATTATCTTCGACGAGGTTGAGAATGTCTTCTTTCTCTGGTGTATGTGTGTCGGGATAGCCTATGACGATAACGTCCCGGCCATTTAGGGTGTCTGTTTCGATGGACTTTAATCTGATAGGCGTGCGATTCTTTACTGGGCGCGCGAGCGTATAAATCGCAATATCTAACTCTGGAAGAAGGTGCGGCGGTTTGCCGTTAAACGGAACGAAGTCCGACGCATCTTTGCCTTTTTCGGCAATGAACTCGATACCACCCGGATCAGATTTATCTAGGACGTAATGTCCATAGAGCCCGTGGACGTGACGATTGGTCACGACATGTCGGTCCGAAACCAAAAAACCTGTTCCAAAGGAATAATCCTCTGCTGAGGGGACTCCAACTTGCGCATAACCAATCCGGCCTGTCGCCAAATAAGCATCTTTCAATATAGAATAGGGTCCACTGAGCATTTGAAGCTGCGCGGCGGCGAGTTGCCCCGCGGGGGCTAACGGCGCGGCGACATTCCCAGCTAGCATAGGGCTGGTCGCGAAAATAACCCCCGGCGTTTCCGTGAATTTCAAAGTGGACTTAAACGGCCTTGCTTTCGCTTTTGCCCCGATAAAGGTCTTTGAAAACACTCCAAATAACAGCCCTGCTAAGATGAGAAGAACCAGAAGACCGTTCCAATTAAAAGCAGGTAAGAGAGCTGAATCTAGTTGATTTTTCAGAGCAAGATATTGTTGCTCCCATGTTTGAATGGCATTTTGACCTATCGTATTTGAAAGGTTAATTGCAGCTAATTGCGCGTTCAATTTTTCAATATTGGTTTCTAAAATATCAAGTGTTGCGGCATCATTTGGTTCTATATTTTGCGTGAGCAGCTCATCAGTTTGAATGCCTAATGCTAAGATTTCAGATTTTAGAGCGTCTAATTCATCCCGTCTTTGGACGTTATCAGCTTTTTGTTTTTTTGATAAAACGTCAGCATTTAAGGCGTCTATTTTTAGTTTCAGCTCCGTTTGTTTTTCAACGCCTGCTTTATCCGAGAGAATTTTAATATCTTGAAGCAACCTGTCTAAACGCGCGTTTGTGGAGTTCAGCGCGTTAGGCGTAGCTGTAAGAGATTTCTGCTGTAGCGCCTTTAGCAGTTCTGTGATCTTTGTCTTTGTGTCCAATAGGCGTTGCTTATCTACGCTCGATAGGTTGGGCGGGGGTGCTGGTTCATCCTCTTTAGGCTCTTCTGAAACCTCAACTTCAATCTCCTCTGAAATGGAGGGGCTTTCTGCGTTCCCTATTTCCTCTTCTAGTTTTGGAACTTCTGATAATTCGTTCAAGGCAAGTATACCGCCGACATTTGATGGGAAATTTTCTATCTCGCCACTGTGCAAAGACAGCACAGAAAATTCAACATCGCTGAAACCCACGACAGGTGCGGTTAAGAAAAAAGTTTCAATTTTTCCATCAATTGGAAAAAATTGCGCCCCCGTTTCAGCAATAGCTTGTCTGTCTGGACCGAAAAAGGAGACGCGGAAGCCGTTTAATTTGGCCGTCTCGTTCGTGTTGTCATAGATAATCGTATAGCTGTCTTGCAGTTGATAAATACCGCTATATTGAATGTTGAAGGTTTCGATGTGGCTCGCGTCATTTGTCTGCGCGGTGCTCTGCACAGCAAGCCCACATAGAACCACGAAATAAACCCATAGCTTTAAAGCTGGTTTTATATTCATGATTGCCCCCTGTCCCCGAGATTCGTGTAAACGAAATTTGGGAAAAATTCCACTAAATTTTAAATCCTGACCATGACGGGCGTCACGGACCTGTATTGAGTTGTGAAATAGACAGTGCCTTTCTTTTCGCCACATTAGGCTTTATGCCACACCTTATGACGCGCATTCATCAACATGATTATATTCAGATTTATGAAGCCGGAATCGAGGCTTTAAAATCGCGCCCCAGTGATGTTGAACTCCAACATCAAATTATATTGTCATTGGCGCGGGCGGGTGCATTAGATTTTGCGATATCGGAATATGACCGTTTTGGTCTGGCGGCCGTTCAGGACCATGAAGATATAATGGCTTTGAATGGCCGATTGTCCAAAGACTTATATTTGCGCTCATCCGGCGAAGAGGCGCGAGAGCATGCCTTATCTGCGGCGCAGAAATATGAGACGGCCTTTCAAAATACGCGCGGGTATTATTCTGGGATAAATAGCGCGACAATGGCTTTGATGGCAAACATGCCAACGGACCACGTATATGCGCGAATCGAGGCGATTGAAGCCTTGTTGCCGGTTTCATCCGAGGCGACGCCTGCAGATCATTATTTTACACAAGCCACACGCGCTGAGTGTTTTTTGTTGAGAGGGGAAAATGATAAGGCTGCAGGTGCCTTGCGCGACGCGATAGATTTTGACCCCTTAAATTATGCGGCCCATGCCACGACCCTCAAACAATTTATTATGATATGTGATAAACGCGGTGAGGCGACGGATTGGCTCTCGGATTTTAAACCGCCGCGGCCCATGCATTTTGCGGGACATATTCGTTTGAACATGACGTCATCAGAAGAAGAGGCTCTCAGAATTTCAATTTCCGATGCTTTGCAGCAAGAAGATGTGGGCTTTGGCTATGGTGCCTTGGCCGCAGGCGGCGATATTATATTTGCTGAAGCTTTATTGGAGCAAGGCGCGGAGTTACATGTCGTTCTCCCTTGCCGTAAGGATATTTTCAAACGCGAGTCGGTCTTGCCGTTTGGTGAGAATTGGGAGGAAAGGTTTGAAAATTGTCTCAAGCTTGCCAGTTCGGTCCGTGAAGTGACATTTTCTCCAAATTGGCCTGATAAATATCTGTATCGCGTCAGCGGCTTATCGGCGATGGGATCTGCTGTTTTGCAAGGTCAATCCTTGAGTGTTGCGCCGTTACAAATGTTAATTCTGAATGATCCAAAGGCTTCATCCTATACCGCTACGCATGCCACGGATTGGGCGGTAGGTGGCTATGCGCAATATAGAATTATAGACGGTAAACACCAAGCAATCTCACCGCCGGATAAGCCGCTTGTGCCTGCTTTGTTATGCGCCGTGAAATCTTTATCTGAAAATAATCTGACGCTACATGAAAATATTTTCGAAACTGTTGAAGCGGCTCTCGAACTAAAGGCATCGAAAGACCCCATTCAAATTGCGCTGCATATGAAGATGGAGGGGGAAAACACGGATGAAATTCTTGATCAAATTTTAGCAAAGAGCGCGCCGCAAAGCCTCATTGCTTCGGAAACTTTCTCAACTATTCTAGCGGCCGTTTCAGGCGAAAAATATAAGATAACCTATGCTGGACAAGTCGGTATGAGTACGGCTCACCCAACTCGCTGCTATACGGTGGCCTTGGCTAAGTCCTAACGGATGCCGTCTCGCAGACGGTCCGGGTTTTTAATGATAATCGCTCCAGGTTCCCGCGCGAGTATTCCCTTTTTCTGAAGGTCACTCACGGTTCTCGAGACAGTCTCGCGTGTGGAATTAACGCGTTCCGCTAAATCTACAAAAACGGGATTAGGCCTTATAATACGTGTGTCGGGGGCCTTGCCGATAATGCGTGAGAGACGGGAGAGTTCTGCGCAAATGCGACCCTTTGCCGACAGCGTATAGGCTTCAATGATACGGGTGGTCATTTGATCTAAACGCCGGGCTAAATCTTTGGCGATGTCGACACTGAAAGTTTCATGCTCAGCTAATAAAGCCGTCATTATTGCTGCTGTTACAAAGAGAACCTCGACGTCCGTTTCTGCAATGATTTCAAAATGCGGTGGATTTTCCGACAGCAGAGCGGTATGTCCGAAAAAATCATTTTCTTTGAAATATCCAACCCAAGTAGCCTCTCCATCTTCGGAAAAGGAGACGGCTTTAGCGCGGCCGGAAAGGATAAAACCGATTTTCTCGGTTTCTTCACCTTGCAAGGCAATAACAGACTTAGCTGTAAATCGCTGCTTGGTTGTTTGGTCTGAAATAGTTTCATACCAAGGGATGTCATTTGGGGCGCTCACAGATGAGTAATAACAGATGTGAAATCGTCAATCTAATAGAAAAATGCCATTTTTTCTTGAGTTTACGTCAGCATACAGTTCACACATATGAAAATGTCTTATTAACTTGAGTGACTCTCTAAACTTCTGTAATTTCATAACATGCAAAAGAAGCTCAGGATAATTTTGACGCGTGTTTTATTATTTAGCACGGCCCTTGTTTTGATGGGCTGCGCGCAAGAGCATGATGGGCATTCGCATAGTGAGGCTGATCATGAAAATGCAGAGCTGCATACATCGGCGGAAGTTTCATCTGAACATTCGGCACATGGTGAGGCTGACCATTCGGTACATAACGAGACGGCCCGGAAGTCAGAAACGACGACTGTCACAACCCGCTCGGCGGATAGTCATAGTCATGGCGGTGCTGTCCTGTCTGTTGCCGCTGACAATAATGCCATCGTGATGGAATTGGAAACGCCGCTCTATAATCTCTTAGGCTTTGAATATGCGCCCAAAACGCCGGAGGAAAAGACCCGTGTGTCGGAGGTTGAAGCGCGTCTTGCGCGGCCAGAAAACCTCATGAGTTTCAACGCCGAAGCGGGCTGCACTTACGATAAGCCCGTGCATAAAATAATGTTGTTCGAAGAACATGCCGACCATGAATATGAAGACGATCACGGCTCGGACCATGAAGAGGACCACGGTTCGGACCATAAGGACGTTATTTTGGAGTATGGACTAAAGTGCAAAGCGATGAGCAAATTGAAAAAAATTGAGGTCAGCTTGTTCGAAGAATTTCCATTTTTTAAAGAACTAGAGCTTGTGTATCTTGGCCCGTCACAGCAAATGAGTGTAGAGCTTTCTTCTTCTCGGCCAAATGCGGATTTAACACGATGAAAATTTTTCAAATATCTCTTCTAAGTTTCGCGCTCATGGGCGGGCTGTCGGCCTGTTCAAATTCAGAGACGAAGAGCCGTGCTGATAACACCCCTGCAAAAGTCGAAACCTCTGCCGAGGTTACAGAAATCACATGGGAAGACCTCATGCCGGAAGGTGAGGACGAATTGCTCGAGACGCTTTATGTTGAGTTTTACCAAGAATTTGAACGCAATTTAGTCCGCAACAGCACGCCCTTATCTCAGGCCACAACGCAAGAGACAGATGTGTCCTCTCTCATCAGCGAAGGCAGCGCCGCCGATACGATGGAACAAATCGGTACCTTTAATGTGGTCAAGGATTTTGACGGAAAACGCATCCGCGTTCCGGGCTATGTCGTGCCTTTCGATTTTAATGCCGATGCGGAACATAAGGAATTTTTATTAGTGCCTTACTTCGGGGCTTGCCTGCATACGCCGCCGCCGCCGCCCAACCAAATCATCTTCGTACGATCAGATGTCGCCGCCAAAATAGAAAATATTGAAGACCCTGTTTGGTTGGAAGGTACGCTGACCACGGGTGAGTTTTTGAATGATTTAGGCAATAGCGCCTATGAGCTTAATCTCACAAAATTAGAGCCTTATGAATACTGACGCCGTCCTGGATGTGCGGGGTGTAAAATTTGGCTATGATAAGGCCGACACATTGCTTCACATCGAGGCGTTAAAAATCCAGCGAGGCGAGAGTGTATTTCTTCGCGGGCCAAGCGGGTCGGGGAAATCTACGCTGCTGGGATTAATCGGCGGTGTGTTGAACCCGCGCCAAGGTCAAATCTCAATCTGCGGCACGGAGATGACGAGCCTATCCTCAGCGCGCCGCGATAAAATAAGAGCCAATCATCTCGGCATTATTTTTCAGCAACTCAATCTGCTGCCCTATCTCAATATCCTTCAAAATGTCACGCTACCCTGCCGCTTTTCGGCCAGCCGCGCAAAGCGGGCCGAGAGCCAAACAGGGTCGATCAATCAAGCGGCGCAGCACCTTATCCAAGAGCTTGGCATCACTGACAATTTCCTCAACCGAAATGTTGGCACGCTCAGCATTGGCCAGCAACAACGTGTGGCGGTGGCGCGGGCGCTTATCGGCGGCCCGGAGCTTATCATCGCAGACGAACCGACTTCCGCCTTAGACAGCGATAACCGCGACCGTTTCATCGAATTATTAGACGCCCAAAGAAAGCGATTTAAGTGCAGCCTTTTATTCGTCAGTCATGATCTCAGCCTCGCAAAATATTTCGATAGATCGCTGGATCTGACCGCGCTCAATAAAGCGGGCGCGTCATGAAACTGCCCATCATCATAGGGTTGGCCCTTCGGTCAATTTGGGCGCGCCGCTATACGGCTTTGCTGACGATTTTATC
>CAYWSI010000053.1:0-12163 GCA_964460585.1 uncultured Algimonas sp. | reverse complement strand
TAGACTGGGTTTTGAGATCTAACTCAAATTGGAAGCTAACGTCCGCAATGCCCCCGAAGATGACATCGGTCGAGGCAATGAAAAACGAGTTGCAAGCCTTTGATTGGCTATAAAATATTCAACTTGAAAATTGAGGTTGGAAAAGGCTGGTTGAGGTTAGTGCTTCGGTGTGCACACCTGTTTCTCTTATGGTTCAATAACTTGGTGGAAAACGGGTGCGCACTACTCTCCTAAGGGTTCAAACGGCTTAAGCTATTGGAACTTATAGAGACAGTCTATTTTCGCCATCACTAGAAAAAGATTGAAAAAGTTTGCCACGCTAACGTGGCAAACTTAAAGATAGGCCCGAGAGAAGAAAAACCTACCTTATTTTGATATTAATTTACTAAGGTCCTGGAACCAAGAAACCTTCACCTGGGCCTGTTGCGATAGTCCAACCATCAAATTGGGACGCATTGGCTGGATTACCGCTACGCGAGGCCCCAACATGTGTGAGATCATATCCAAACGTATCGGCGGCGACATCACTGTTAAAGGCATTGTCAGCAATGATGAAAGGTGAGCCATTATCAGACGCATCTAATACGCCATCATTATTCGTGTCACCATCTAGGAAGCCATTTAAGATATTCGCTTCATTCCCCAATAGACCATTCGCGATGCCGCCAATGTTATTTAGATACCAGTTAGCTGTGAAGTTTTCAGATAGATCTGTAAGTGATCCTGAGAATACAATCGGATTGGCGGCACCGTTATAATAAACGAGCCCGTCGCCATTCGAGTTATTCGGCGCGATAGTCCCATCAGGGAATCCAGCGACTGCTGAACTGCGAATAGGTCCGAACCCGCCATTGCCGCCATTATTATTAGCACAGTGAACCCCATCCAAATAATTTGGCCCAGGGATAGCTGTATCAATTTGAGAGAGGTCAGCGCCGTCATTAGCAATGAAACACCCATTGGTGAAATTCGCAATCAGAACATTTGCTAAACGAATTTGGTCTGTATTATCGGCAAATAAAATCCCGACTTGGCTTGCGCTATCATCATTTGTTGCGTTGATGCTTTCTGAGGCGCGGCCAACTAATGTAGCATTCACAATACGAGGATTCGAATCGCCTGCAATTGTCTCACTGGCATAGATACCAGAACGGCCTTCATCTGGTAGATGGATAACCATGAGGTCTTTAATCAAACCTGTAAAGTCACGGTACCAAACACCATCACGTGTTGCCGCAGTTGCCAAAAGCCATGACATGCGTGGGTCACCATTCAGGATATGAAAACCATCTCGCGCAGAGAAATGGGACTGAACGAATGTCAATGTCGTGGTATTATCAACACCATTGAGCACAATATTATCTTGATATTGCACAGTTGCACCATCGATTGTCACATCGACGGGGGCGCCGGCTTCGGCGACGACAACGTAATCAAGAACATTAGCACCCTGCGTACCTGTAAGGGTTGGTAGACCATTAAAGCCGCGTAGGAAAAGTCCGCCCCATTCACCTGAACCTGATACATCATCATCATCAGAGAGCATCTGGATAGGGGCCGCAGATGTGCCATTTGCAAGTATAGTAGACCCAGGCCAAACAAGAATATGGTCTGTACCAGATCCGCGAATTTGCGTGCCGGCTTCGATTGAAAGCGTTGAGTTGAACTGGTTGTTTCCGACTTGAAGACTGTCTTCTAAGAACCATGTCATGTCCGCAGTCAGAGTCGCATCCTGATCCAATACACCGCCAATGGTGCACTGACCCGCGCTTACTTCAACAGGCTCAAGATTGCCAACAGTTGGGCAAGCCCCTTGTGGGTCAGCCGCAGGAGGAGGGGGTATCAGTTCAGCAATGGCTGGAGCTTCCTCTGTTAAACTGCCATTACTACAAGCCACGAGGCTGATTGCTGTGATTAAGCCTGCTGTACTATAAAATAGTGCTTTTTTGATATTCATTTGAACGTCCTTTAATTTTGATATCCTTGCGAAGGCAAAAATCGTCAGAGTAAATCTGAGAAATCTTATTTAGACCTTCTCAAATCGGTTAAATGAAAGACAAATGTGGGAGGGTGTGTTTGCCTTCTGTTACTCAGTCGTGACAGCAAAGCGAAAGGTTCAAAGATTTTTATTAATGATATTTTTAACGGTTTTGTTAGCCTGTAATCTGCTCCCTGCAATGTGATGAAGTACCTTACTTTTCCGTAGCGCTCGCTGTTGACGTTCGTCTGATTCATCTATTCAAGTGCGGAGTGTAATTTCAAAACAAGCAGCTTTATTCATGTCCCCCATGACTCCACAAAACCGGCTAAACTTTGAGAAACGCCTTATTTCTGGTGTCGCCATGGGAGATAAGGCAGCCATGAAAGAGGTCTACAAAACCTATACCCCCGCCTTAAATGGCTTTGTTAGGCTTTATTTGACTGACCCCAATGATGTTTCTGACATTATACATGATACGATGCTGGAAGTTTGGCGCAAAGCAGACCGGTTCGAAGGACGGTCTGCTCTTAAAACATGGATTTTTTCGATCGCAAAAAACAAATCAATTGATAGAAATAGGAAATCTTCTCGCCTCGATTATACGGATGAGAATGCTGAAATTGAAGATGACACGCTATCTCCCGCTGATGTTTTAACTGTTTCTCAGGAAGCAAGTACCGTCCGTGAGGCCGTTGCTAAGTTAAAACCGGAACATCGCCGGGCGATTCATCTCTCTTTTTTTGAAGATTTAACATATAAGGAAATTGCAGAAATCGAAGGCTGCCCAGAGGGGACCATTAAAACAAGAATTTTATATGCTAAACGTAATTTGCAGCACATATTACAGGATTTAAAAAAGTAAAATTTTATTTGAACCATTTTCATATGCCAATCGACATAGATAATGAACGGAACTATTAGGGGAATTGAAGATGACAGATGAACAGAGATATTCTTTACTTGTACCGCGTTATCTTCGGGGAGAGCTTTCGCCTGATGAAACGTCAGAGTTTGAGTCCTATGTTGATGAAAATCCTGATTTTCAAGCAGATATAGAGTTTCAACGCAATCTTATAGCCGCGCGACTTGATGATAACACACCAGCAGATATGGAGTTTGGTTGGGCGAAGCTATCTCGCAGTATAGATGCGTTAGAAATGGAGACTGCACCTCTCCAGGAAAAAGCGGCCACACCTCAATCTGTTTTACCTGTCAAAAATATGTGGAAAATCGCCGCGACAGTACTCGCGTGTCTTTCGATTGGACAGGCGCTTTATATTACAAATTCTGAGCCACCAAAATATCAATTAGCGATTCCAAAAACCGCGCCAGGCATTACTTTACAAGTCGGATTTGAATCAGGTTTAAGCGTGAATGACCTTTCTCGTTTTTTAGTTAATCATGAATCGCAAATTATATCCGGCCCAGGAAATTTAGGCATTTATACACTCTCATTTTCTGATATAGAACACTGTGAGTCTGCGATAAGTACCTTAAAGTCGAGAGAACGATTTGTTGAAACTTACACATCTTGTCAGACAGATTCAGAAAACTAAGTGTTTATGGCTTAGTACTCTTGCCGTCTCAACATTATGTGCACCTTCTGCTCACGCCCAAGATATTTTTGAATCGCTTAATCTGAATAGCTTTGGTGATGCCCGCTTGAGATATCATACGATTGACCAAGACGCTTTTGAGCAATCAGCCGAGGCTTTATCGCTGCGCGTCAAATTAGGGATTGAGCTTAATATATTTAAAAACTCTACAGTCTTAATCGAGATTGAAGGGTCAGAGAATTTCATTGAAAATTTTAATGATACTCTCAATGGCCAAATAGGCCGCCCAACGATTTCTGATCCCGAAAATTTTGATATAAATCGACTTCAATTTCAGACTGACCTCACGCCTAATACACGGCTAACTTTAGGTCGTCAAAAAATTGCCTTAGATGATTGGCGGTTCATCGGACATTGGGATTTCAGGCAAAATGAGCAAACTTTTGATGCTGCAAGACTTGAAACTAAAATTGGTCCTGGAATATTAGACGCCGCCTATATCGGTCATGTTGAAAGACAATTTGGGAATGACAGTCCTTTCGGTGAGTTTGACGGTGATTCCTTCATTTTAAATTACGGAGTTATCACGCCTGTGGGACGGCTCGTGGCTTTTTATTATGGACTTGATTTGGAAACAGGCCCTGAGGAAAATCGGCTCTCAGATTTGAGCTCCGAAACATTCGGCGCCCGAATTAATGGACGCCATAAATGGGGTGATTGGGGGCTAAATTGGGATGCTTCGATAGCCCAGCAAAGGGAATTTGCTGATAACCCGAATGATTATTCGGCTCTTTATGCTGCTTCTAAGCTCGGGGTAGAATATCGCAATTATGATTTTTCACTCAAAGCTGAACAGCTCGGCAGTGATAATGGGCAGGCCGTCCAAACGCCTCTTGGAACATTACATAGGTTGAACGGCGTTGCAGATCAGTTTTTAATGACGCCAGATGAGGGCTTACGGGATTTTTCTGCGTCTGCAGGTTATAAGCTTAGAAATATTGGAATATTTGAAGATGTTCGTGCTCGAGCCAGCTATCATTGGTTTGAATCTGATGAAGGGAATAACGATTTCGGGGAAGAAATTGATTTCGAGATTAGTGGGAAATGGAAAAATATACGATTTGGTGTAGAATATGCAGATTATAATGCGAATAGTTTTAGTACTGATGCACAGGTATTCATCCTATCTACGGAATTTAATTTTGATTGAACCTTCTTGGCTTTCGCGCGTCTAAGGAATTGAAACAGGTGTTAATTATGAAAATTTTTCAATCCCCATTATTAATAAGTTCTCTCGTAGCTTTGTTTGTCGCTGGCTGTGAAACCTTACCTGAAACCCAGACGGTGCAGAGCGCTCAGATTGAAAAACTTCAAATAGATGAAGAACTCTCTGAATTGGTCAATCCTTTACAGGTTGTCGCAACAGTCAAAAGTAAGGCTGTGGCTGTTGATTTGGAACGTCAAGCTTTGGAATGGGGCTATACACTCCACAAGCAAGAAAAATTAGCAGGGCTGAACCTCTATTTGCTCACATTTGATTGCCCGCCTGGGGTTAGCCCCAAGGATGCATCGCTTGAGCTTGAGCGTCTTCAGCCTAAATCCTCCGTAGGGGAGCTTAACAAATATTTACTCAATAGTTCACAGCTCTCTTTCTTACAGCCTCAAGTCCCCAAGACATTTGCAAATGAAATGCTTGGCTGGCCTGAGTCAGGATGTGATGTGCCTGTCAAAATTGGCATTATTGATGGTGGTCTCTCTGAAAAATTTAAGCAGCAAACATCAGCGAAAATTTACACGCGCTCGTTTATTGAGACAGCGCCTTCCGAGACGGCCGTGCGCCATGGGACGTCTATCGGTGCCATCTTAGCCGATCCCGCCCGCTTGAAAGATGTTATGCTTTATTCCGCAGCTGTCGTCGAACAAGATGAAAATGGGAATGATTATTCAAGCCCGACGGCTATTCTTAAAGCGCTTAACTGGATGATTTTAAATGACGTGAAGGTCGTTAATATCAGCCTGTCAGGTCCGCCTAATAAAGTTTTAGAAACAGCTCTTGAAGTCGCCTCTGAGAAAGGTCTTTTGATTGTCGCCGCCGTTGGCAACCAAGGACAAAATTCTCCGCCTCAATTTCCTGCCGCCTATAATACGGTCTTAGCGGCAACAGCCGTTGATGTCGAAGGTGACATATATGACAAGGCTGTACGAGGAAATCACGTCGATTTTTCAGCGCCAGGTGTTGATATATATATCAATGTTGAAGGCCAAAGCAGATATATATCGGGAACATCGATTGCGGCGCCCTTTATCACAGCTGCGATAGCTTCATCCCTAGGCATGAAGGAGCATAAAAATAGACAGGATATCATTCAGCATTTTTCGGGTTCTGCAACAGATCTAGGCCCGAAAGGAAAAGATACAATTTTTGGTCTTGGACTAATCAATGCAAAATATATTTGCAGCGCTGAGCAGGTGAAAATCTAGACTTATTATAGTTGAAAATACTGTGCTCATTCACCTGCACTATAAATCCTAGACCTGTCTTGACAGGTTGAGTTATTTATTTGGTGCGCCATCCTTTTTCATTTATGCACGGTGCTTTGGTCCTAAGCCTTTGGCCGCTTCCCAAAAAATTGTTCCGAGAATATACCATCCTGCAAGGATGACCCCGCGGATGGTACCGCTGATTTTAGACACACCAATTCTCGCGCGGTAATGTACAGGGATTTCGGCGCATTTTATGCCGAGTTTTAGCGCGCGCACCTGCATCTCGACAGTCCAGCCAAATGTCGGCGCTTGCATGTTAAGGCGATCATAGCTTTTTCGCGTGATTGCCCGAAAAGGGCCTAAGTCTGTAAAACGGAAACGCCAAAAGAGATGCATTAACCAGCACGCTAATGTGTTTCCAAATCTTTGGGGAACCGTCAGTGCGCCCGAGTCGCAACTGCCTAAAATCCGGGAGCCAATAACCATTTCAGCTTCGCCTGAGAGGATTGGGGCTAATATTTTCGGTAAATCTGTCGGGTCATCTGACGCGTCGCCATCCATGAAGACAAGAATGTCAAAATCACCAGCGGCCTCTATAGCAGCGAGGCAGGCGCGGCCATAACCTGCTTCAGGCACAAAGACGACCTTTGCGCCCGCCTCTTTTGCGACGGTGGCAGTTGTATCTGTAGAGCCATTATCTGCGACAATGACGCCGTCGACTTGCTTCACAACTGAGGAGACGACTTTGCCAATCGCCTCTTCTTCGTTGCGGGCTGGAATGACGAGTTTTATGATGGGATCAGGCATGACGTTTTGCTTTCAAACCATCCCAAGTTAAAACAAGCAAGGGGATGCCAAACTCCAAAGGCACTAAAACGTTCGAATAAATGTCGTAATGACCCGCTTCGCCTATCTTAAATCTCGCGTAATAAGCGGCAGCCCCCACGCTTAAAAGTGCTAAGCCCCGGGCGGACCAATGTTGGAGTGCAAAGGGTAGAAACATAAAAAACCAAATAAAGTACCATGGATAGCCAGTGGGCGAGAGAAAGACGAAAGCCGCGGTTAAAATCATGAGGTGGGTTGGAATTAAACTCTCATCTTGCACTTTTACAAAGCCTAACCAAAGGCTCAAACCTGTGAGAATGATTGCAATAAGATAGCGGGCTATTCGGTCTGGACTCTCTAATAAGACTTCCAGTGCCTCCCTTATGCCGGGGAAAATGAAACTGCTATTTGTCCAATTTGCACTATAGGCGGTCAAGCCTGCTTCCGCTTTGTATGTCAGGAGCATGGGGGCAAGACTTATAAGGGTAAGCCCGCCAACGAGAACGGCAATTTCCACATAGATAAGTGGACGATGTCGCCAGCCTCTAAATAAGACGGGCGCTAATAAGAGGGGCCAAATCTTTATGGCTGCGGCAAGGCTCAACATGATGGCCGCTCGGAAGGGATGACGACCAATCCATAAAATTGCCGCCATTAAGGGCGCGACGAGGAGTACATCCATATGAACGCCATTATATGTCGTGAAAATTATGACAGGGTTCAGCCAATAGGCGGCGCTCCAACCCAAGGATAAATTTCGCGCGCGGAGTCCCGCAATTAGGGCGATGAAACCTAAAATCTCAACAAAAAGGAAAACGAGTTTGAGACCCCAGGGTTTATAAGGCGCGATTGCATAAGCCGCCGTGAAAACCGCTTGCGCAGCTGGGGGATAAATTGTGGTGAGCTTTGGGCTGTTAATCTCGGCTGTGATATAACCCGCATCATTTGATTTCATGGCGAGCCATGTCAGGTCGGGAATAGACCGTGCGCCGGGTTTGCCTGCTTCAAAGATTTCGGTGGGGCTAAATCTATAGGGGTTCTCACCAGATGCGACGACGGCGCCGTCCCATAGATAGCGCTTATAATCATTTTCATAGACCGGCGCGGAGTTGAAAAATATCAACCTCAAAACTAAACCCAGTAGGAAGTAAGTGCCTAGCATGGCACGTCCAGAAACGGCTTTTTTCCTTAAGATTAAGACGAATGCACACCAAGCGATGCCCGCAATTATAAGAGCCGCAGATAATGCGATGACGGGGTGCTCGAGGGTAACCGTTCCTGACGCAAATTGCGGTGTTAGCCCTCTCACAACGAAAAGCGCCCCCGCCAGTAGTATGGCGAGAGCGCTAAGACTTCGGACTGGGCGTATTGATGTCATTTATCCTAATCCGGTAGGAGTCTGTCTTATTTTTTAGCGTTTAGCTTTCGCTATTTTACGGCTTTCTCCTAATGGATAAAGCGCCAAACGCAATGACTTAGCCTATTTGACTAGCGCCGATTTTTTGTTGCGGATGAATGACCTCTTGATCTCTTGGCTCTTTCTTCTGCGGCCTCGCGGGCTTTCTTTTTGGCTTCAGCTTCCGCAGCTTCGGCTTTTAAAGCATCGGCTTTGATTTTTTCAAATTTAGCGGCTCTATCATCGGCTTGTTTTTTACGCCGCTGATCTGCGCTGGTGCGGGATTTTGCTTTTGATTTAGAAGAATTTCCGTAGTTTTGGCCTGTGTTCCCGCCATATGAGGACTGTGCGAAGCTAGGTGTGGCTGCGAAGGCTAACCCAGCTGAGGCTAAGGCAATAAGGGTAATACGTTTCATGTGGTCTCTCCGAACGAATAAGTTTCAGATAACCTTACATATTTTGCTGCAAAAGAAGATTAACAGTTTAACGGTCTGACGACACATTTTTGTGAGAAGCGTGTTAAGTCAGACGTGTTCGGCATAAAGGTCGAACATATTTATAACAGGTCGTCCTAGAGCCGCTTCAAAGGCGAGCTGATTGCCTGTCCCTATTTTGGCTGTTGTTGTTTCGGCTTCTCTTAAATTAGATTTGAAAATTCCTGCGGCGCTGACAGGTAGGAAATCTTCATATGTCAGGGGCATGCTGGTCTTATCGAAATAAGCCAAATTCTGCGCTTGGAGTTCATCTTTCGTATCGGGAAAACGGCTAAAATCTTTTTGGGCTAAACAGGCGTCATAAAGGGCGCGGCCCTTTGGGGTTAGGGCGGCGCCGCGCTGTTCTATCTCCCCGAAACGCGCTGTATGATGCGCAGTTTCCCATCCTGTGTTGGTTTTGAACTCAACAGGCTCTGAAAGGGCTTTGAAAGCTGTTTGACGCAGTAATATGGGCACATTACGGCGCGGCGGCCCTTCAATCGTGTCCTTTATCTCAAGACCTTCGTCTCCCATCATTTTTTGCGCGGCATCAATATCCGCCACACGCGGGGTGAGGTGGTTCATATGCGGGCCTTGAAAGGACACGATATCTGCAATGAGGGGATGCTCCGTCAGCAGCGCCTTATAAGTCGCGAGGTCGACATGGGCCTGTTTTCGCCACGCGAAGATACCCACGGCTTCACGGATAAAAACTGCACCATCATTTGCGTCTAATCCGCCATTACCCTCGGCTTTTTCGAGTAATTTATGCCCAGTATCAGAAAATATGGACCGTGCCTCTAAAGCCGTTTGCGTTATCTTCTGCAATTCATCTGGTAACATATCCAGCCGTAATAAGCTGGTGAACATGCGAAACGGGCTAATGTTAAACCCTTCTGCCGTGATTGGCCGAAAGGCGGTTGAGTGAACGGGCAGACCTGCAACCGATAAATCATAATATCCAACGGGATGCAGGCCCAACACGGCAAAGACCCGTCTGATAAGAGATAGTTCCTCTGCGGTGCCAAGGCGAATGGCCCCATGGCGTTCGCCGTCGCTGCGGATGCCTTCATGCTCGGCGTTGATGCGGCCAACAATATCAATCAATGTTCCATAGGCAGGCACCTCCGCACGGTACATGTCCGACAGGGATTGCGAAAAATCTGCGCGTAAATGATCGGGATGGCGAAAGTCTTGGTTGGTCATACCCTATTGTGAGGGCTTGAGTTCGTATTGGAAACCCCGCAAGCTCAATTTTTTCAGCGGGTGAGAATCGGATTATGAAATCAATTGCTGTTCTCGGGTTAGGTAAAGTTGGACGATTGGCGGCTCAGCTTTTGGTGGATAGTGATTTCACTGTCATCGGTGTGGATAATGCCGCAAACTCCAAAGACTTTGCGCATGAAATCGCCGCTATAGACGTGACTGACGCTAAGGCCTTGAAGGGTATTTTTACCCGCGTGGATGCGGTTCTTTCTTGCTTGCCTTATCATTTAAATATCGGCGTCTCAAATGTCGCTCATGCCGCAGGCATCCATTATTTTGATCTGACGGAGGACGTGCCGACAACCAATCATATTCGAGATTTAGCGAAAAGCTCGAAAGGATTGATGGCACCGCAATGTGGGTTAGCGCCTGGTTTTGTCGGAATTGTGGGCGCGGATTTAATTGCTAAATTTGACGAATGCCGTTCGTGCCGAATGCGCGTTGGGGCCTTGCCGCAAAATCCCACTGGGCTGATGGGTTATGCTTTTAATTGGTCCCCCGAAGGCGTTGTGAATGAATATTTAAATGATTGCGAGGTCATTGAAAATGGCGAACGTAAAATGGTGAGCGCGATGGAATGGCGCGAGAAAATATTTATTGAAGGACTAGAGCTCGAAGCCTTCACAACATCAGGCGGCCTCGGAACAATGTGCGAGACTTATCTTGGGAAGGTCGCTAATTTAGATTATAAAACAATGCGTTATCCGGGGCATTTTGATCTAATGAATTTCTTTTTTCATGAGCTTCTCATGCGGGAGGACCGAAAGAAGGCCGGCGAGATTTTGGTGCATGCTAAACCACCTGTTGATCAAGATATCGTCTATGTTCACGTCGCCGCAGAAGGGTTGATTGATGGAAAATTGTCCCGCAAGGAATTTGTCAATGGCTATAAGCCGTTAATGATTGCGGGTGAAAGCCGTACCGCAATTGCTTGGACAACGGCGGGGTCTGTTGTGTCCGTCATTGAGCTGGTTAGAGAGGGTAAGCTCCCGTCTAAAGGTTTCCTCAAACAAGAAAACATTCCGTTGGACGCGCTTCTCTCGACGCGGACAGGGTCATTCTACACGCGTTAGGCGGCATCCATTCCAATGTCGAAATTCGGTGCGCTATGGGTCAATGCACCAATAGAGATGACGTCTACGCCCGTTTCGGCAAGCTCTTTTACAGTACGTAAATTCACGCCGCCGCTGGCCTCGAGGGTCGGGGTACGGCCTTCAAATTCGCGAGCTATTTTGACGGCGTCTTCTAGTTTGTCTGGTCCCATATTATCGAGCAGTACGACATCCGGCCCCCAAACGAGCACCTTTTTTAATTGCTCTATCGTGTCGACTTCAACGCTGACCTTGGTCATGTGGTCCGCATTTCTCTTTATGGTTTTTAACGCCGCATCGACGCCGCCCGATAGCGCAATGTGATTGTCTTTGATCATAATCGCAGCAGAAAGGCTTTCGCGGTGGGTGAAGCCGCCGCCCGCCAAAACAGCTTGTTTTTCTAATGCGCGCAGTCCGGGGGTCGTTTTGCGCGTTGCGGCAATACGGGCGGACGTGCCGCTGATAAGCTCGACATATTTAGAGGTTAGGGTGGCAACGCCAGACATGCGTCCAAGGAAATTCAGAGCGACGCGTTCCGCCGAGAGCAGAGACCGAGAGGGCCCGGACACTCGGGCAATGATATCGCCTGCTTCCACGCTGGACCCTGTCGGGGAGAGGGTCTCAAATTTCACCGTGGGGTCAACGAGATCATATGTCATTTGCGCAGCTTGCATGCCTGCAATGACGCCTGTTTCGCGCGCCCGCATAACGAGCGAGCCAGCCGCGCTTTCAGGTACTAAGAGCCGCGCCGTTATATCGCCGCTATTGCCGAAGTCCTCGGCAAGCGCGCGTTCGACCATAGGACGAAGAACAAGAGTTGGAAGCGGTGTGAGATTTGTCATGAGTTACCCATAGCGGAAGTTTCCGCCTTTTTAAAATCGAAATGCAGGATGAAATTTATACCGAAAATGTGGCTTTTATCGCTGCGTCATCCGCCAGCAAGGTGTCTAGGTCTTTACCGCGCCGCACATTATTAAAATAGGCTGTAAGCGCTTTATAAGGCGTGAACTCAACACCCGCTTTGGGGGCCAAGGTGAGGAACCATGCGAGATAGGCATCAGCGGCGGAATAGGCTGTGCCGACAAGCGCAG
>CAYWSI010000052.1:10540-12211 GCA_964460585.1 uncultured Algimonas sp. | reverse complement strand
AGTGCCCATGCACATGACATATTGGAACGCTCTGTAGCGCAAGGCCTGCGTCTCACCCAATATGAGCCTATTCGCCCCACACTTCACGAAGCCTTTGTCACATTAGTGGGGGAAGATGTACGGCAAGATATGGATCTCGCAGAAGGGGCAGCAACATGAGTCATTTTCCAAAAATAAATCTCCGCCGCACTTTCCTTATCGCGCGGCGTGACTATCTAGGCTATGTAAAAACTTGGGGCTTTTGGCTTTCCTTTCTTCTGCCTTTTATTTTTGGCGCATTTGCCTTCATCGCGGCGACTTCAGATATTGATCTAACTCCCACGCAATATGTCACTGTCATTGATGAAACAGGATTACACGCGGAGCGCTTTCATGATCTCTATGATGAAATGCTTGAAGACCGCGCACAGACTGTTCTATCTGCCAAAACCTTTTTTATTCAAGACAAAGACAAACGCCAAGAATTTCAACGCATTCTCCGTGCCGATGGAACGCAAGCGGCGCAAAATTATATTTCCGAAAATATTCCGGGCGTTACGACAAAATATGAACCGCCTGTTCCAGCCTTTGAATTGATAGATCCACCCGCTGCCAAACTCATAGATTTATTGCCTTATCTACGAGGCGAGACCTTGATGAAAATTGACGGCGAAGAAAAAAATTTGGGCGGCGTTATTATTTTTAAATCAGGCCTGACACCCGAAGAACCGACGTCGGAATATTGGTCGACCAATGTCAATAAATTAGACGCCCCCAATCTTGTTGATCGATATATGCGCCTCCTCGCTCGTACAACATATCTCGAGCCAAAAGGGCTCAGCGTCGCTGAAATTGACCGCAGAGTGGCTTTAGCTGCTGAAACCTCAATTTTTAACCCAATTAAAACGGAAGACAAAGATCAAGGCGTGAATAAAAGCGACACAGTGCCCTACGCAGTCGCAACTGTTTTGGCCATGATGTTGTGGCTTACCGTTTTTTCAGGTGCCTATATGTTATTAACCTCAATGCTAGAAGAAAAACTCAACAAGCTTTTAGAAATGATGCTTGCGACCACGCGATTTTCAGAGATAATTCTTGGAAAATTATTAGGTGTTGCAGCACTCACTCTCTCTATGATGGCTCCCTATATTTTAGTCGGGATTTCAGGCGTTATTGGTTACGTTATTTTCGGAGCCGACCAAGATGTCGTCAAAGGGTTAGTGGCAGCCTTTGATGCGAAAATGATTATTTTCCTGATTATAAATTTGATTCTTGGATATATTTTATATGGCGCATTTTTCATTGCTCTTGGATCGCTATCCTCCTCTATGCAAGATGCGCAAACTCTCACGACACCAATCCTCTTCATTTTGATGGCCTGCGTCGCCGTCATTCCTATGGGATTTACTGCTCCAGATAGTCCGCTCCTAAAAATTGCAACCTTCATTCCATTCTCAGCGCCATTTGCAAGCATTGTCCGATTGCCATCTGATCCGCCGCTTTGGGAGCTTCTACTCTCCACGGGATTCCTGACGGTGCTTTGTATCGGCACAATCGCTTTAGCTGGAAGGATTTTCAGATATGGCGTTTTGTCAGGTGCTGGCGCGGGCGTCGTTGTCGCTTGGTTCAAACGCGCCGTCTTGCGACGGAAAGCCTAGGTGACATATCGGCTCAGCTTTCCTATGTAGATAT
>CAYWSI010000052.1:0-10440 GCA_964460585.1 uncultured Algimonas sp. | reverse complement strand
GATGACAAAGCCGCAGCGCGCGCTTTTCTGGATGCGCGAATTGAAAATGTCATGGAATTTGAAAAATTGAAATGGCGGGTTAAAGGCTTCACCAAAAACATGCCGGAGCCCGCAGAAATTTTAGGCCAACTTAGATATGGCGGGTTAGAGACTTTCGCGCGCCGCAAAAAGGGACGCGCGCGCAGAAGACGTTATTCGCGGTGAGGAGTCTTCTCGATTTGGCGCCACACTTGCTGAGCCAGATCAACGAAAACTTTAGATATTTCACTCTCAGCTGCGGCAATAGGCAGTCCACTGTCGCCGCTTTCCCGAATAGATAAATCCAAAGGCGCCGCGCCGAGATATTCTATATTGGACTTTTTCGCCTCTTTCTTTGCACCGCCTTCTCCAAAAATATGATGCGAAGTCCCGCATTCAGAACAGGTGAACACGGCCATATTTTCTATGAGACCTAAAACGGGAATATCTACTTTTTCAAACATCGCGACACCTTTGCGGGCGTCCAGAAGCGCGAGGTCTTGCGGCGTGGATATGATGACTGCGCCATTTGGTTTTATATCTTGCGCGAGACCAAGCTGCGCATCCCCCGTGCCAGGCGGCATATCAATGAGTAAGATGTCCAGCGCGCGCCAATCCACATCCCACAACATGCGCGCAATAGCCCCCTGAACCAAAGGCCCGCGCCAAACGATAGGGCTATCATCGGACGTCAAATACCCAATCGACATGGTTTGAATACCGTGGGCTTCAATCGGAACAATAATATTACGATTGCCAGCTTTAATGGTCCGTGCTTTTTGCCCTGTCGTTCCAAATAGCATTGGCAGGCTGGGACCATGAATATCTGCATCCAGCAAACCAATCTTCAAACCTGAACGGCTTAAAGCTACGGCCAAATTAGCTGCCATCGTCGATTTACCCACCCCGCCTTTGGCAGAGGATATTGCCAAGATTCGCTTGACCTCACCATCTCCTTGTACGCCCTCTGGCCGGCGAGCCTGATGCGGATTAGCGCGCGAACGCCCGCCTATTTGCGGGCCAGGTTTATGCGCGGACAAAATAACCTGGGCTTTGCTGACCCCATCTAAAGCCGCGAGAGCAGTTTGTGCCGCCTCCCTTATCGGAAAAAAAGACTCAGCCTGTGGCGGCGGAATTTGGAGAACCGCTTGTAAAGTTCCGTCCACAAACTCCAGTGTCGCTAAACGCCCAGCAGAAATTATATCGCCGTCTTTCAAAGGGTCTTTAATCTTAGAGAGCGTTTTTAAAGCTTGGTCTTCAGAATAGGTCATTAGCCTGGTGCGCGCGGTGCGATACCCGAGGGTTGATTGGAACAATAGAGCGACATCACCCCTGATTTTGAGAGTTTTAAAGGCGCTTGGTTTTTATCTTCAAAGACAATGATGAGATCTCCATTGGCATTAACTGCAAAGCCTTGCGCCGTATTTGGCAGAGCCTCAATATGATTTATACGCGGCGCATCACCTGACAAATCAAGTGTATATGCCGATATATCCGACGCCTCAGGACCCAACCTATCTAAAATCCAAAATGACTGCGTTGACTGTCCTAGTTTAAGGGGTTGGCTGGGAAGTATCGCGAGAGGGCTAGAAAAATTTCCAATGGTCTCAAACGCACCTGAAATATTTTCATAATGCAACAGCGTGCCGCCGGAATGAGTAGGCCTCAACTTTGGGTTACTCAAATCATATCCCGCAAGCCAGCCCGTCGCCGTTGGATGTGCCGAAGTTAATTGCGCACGCGGTAATGAGACACGTGCCTGACTATCCACGACCATCCAGCCTAATTCAAAAAATGGCATTTGCACTTGCATATCTTCTAGGTCGAAAAGGGCGATGGGGCATGCTCGGTTTCGCGCTGCGGCAGGTTTAAGCTTCAAATACTTCCGAGCCGCAAGCGATATAGACTTCACAGGATGATCAATTTGCTCTTGAATAAATTTCCGGTGCGACGGCTTCGCTTTTTGAAGTCCCGCTAAGACTGTGCGGATATCGTTAGATCGAATGAGGTCAGAAATAATAACGTCATATGCAGAATGTTCAGAATAAAACTCTGCAATTCGATCCCGGTTAATCCAGTTTTCCGAGTGAGCAATTTTCCAAATATGGCTCAAGGCTGTCTGTGCCTTGGCTTTTTCTAAATAAGAAATATATTGGCCTTGAACAATGAAGGGCTGCCCTTCGACAAGGGCCGAAAACGCCGCAAGCCGAGCAGGTGTGAGTTCAGGGAATGGTCCATCTGATATTGTAAGCAGAGCATGCAGACCACTTGCCCGAGCCAAAACCGGCAATTTAGGATCACCAGACATCTCGCGCGCAAATTTAATATAAAATCCGTCCGCCCGCGTTTTATGACGCGAAGCCAACATCTCTCCTATCGCCCGCGCCTGCGCAGCTGTCTCAATACGGCCCATCTGCGCGAGCAATCCATTGAAAGCTTTGGACGGGCTATTGCGATAAAGGGCGCTATAGGCCGCCGTCACAATATCGCTGTCCCCACTTCCCAAAAGCGCGATAAAGTCATTTTCATGTCCTGCCGCATCCAAACGACTCAAATAAGGTGCAGCTTGAGCGATTGGATCCTTTTGCAGAGCCGTCAGTAAAATAGGTCGCACGCTTGGTGAAAGCGGTGCACGCTGCACAGCAGCAGGCAAGCGGATGAGAGCGACGCGTGCTTGCTCCCTCACTTCCGCATTTGGGTGTGCCAGGCTCTGTAATAATAAATCTCGCGACACCGGATGACCGTCATTGAGGAATAAAGGCAAATAAGTCTGAGCCCGCTCTGGGGTCCATGCCTTCGCTACAGCTTGCCGTTCGGCGGGCGTTAAAGGGCCTAACTCAGAAACCAACGTGGCAATATCAGCATGTCCGTCTTCGCTTTTCAAAAGAGAGAAGAGCGCCTGCCTTCCCTGCGGACCAAACCGCCGAAATTCTGTTCCTAAAACGCCATAATCAAATTCAGTCGCCGTGTGGCGACTGGCAATGTCCATACAAGTCCGTAGAGACTGACAAACAGAGCGCTCTTGTGAAGTTAGATCGCGCGCCTGAACCGCAGATACAGTCAGACCTAGAAAGCTGACAGAGACCGTAACGGTTTTTATGAAGTTTAAGGGCGACACATCAGTGACATAGGTGATGCAAGACAGGGCAACAAGACACAGAAAAGGCTTTGTGCAGAGGCAATCACGAAATCTACAGTGAAATGGAGCGCAGGCCCTGACAAGACAGAGACGTTACTCTGTTCCATCAGAGGCCTGCAATATACTCGTTCAATACGCAAATTTGGCCTACCTTGCTTATGCAAGGCGCGGTTTAGGTTGAACAATCCGTCGAAACAGATGGGACCGTTTCAAGTGTGGGACTTCCGGATTCCAAATCATATTGCACAGAGAATGATTAATTGCCAAAATTAAGACCTATCGATAAACGAAAAATCATATGACTATTAAAATTGTAAACTCAAAAAACTCTCTAGAAAAACCAAAGGTCTTCTCAAAATATAAGATGCCTTGAATCTACATTTCATCCTCCGCTAGGAGTATGCTTGTATCTGTATGAGATGGCTGCCGTTCAAGCACCCTACGATAGTAGGGTGTTTTTGATATAGGTTGTGTAATCAAAGATTCAATTCAAGGAATATGAAAATTGCACAAGAAAATCACAACTCTCCCGCCGGCTAATTTTGAGAGCTATAGCCCGTCAGAACTTTTTAGGTTTTTCTTCCAAATTGGTCATTGGACGGAGGGCAGCTTTAGCGACGAATTCCAAAGCTACACGCGCGGGACACTCATCAGCACCGTCACCATTAATAAATGGAAAAACAGAGATGTAATCCCGACCCGGTACTCTGGGCCATTATTCAAAATGATCGAAACCCTCTCGGAGCCCGACATAGCGGAAGATTGGATCTCCGCTTTTGAAACCGTCTGGGCCCTTCACTCAGCAGGGCGGCGTCCCGCAAAAAGGGCCTCAGAAAGCTCAGAGTTTTCAGACACTATCTGCATGCAGCACAAAAAATGGATTGATGAGCTTTATACGCAATCCAAAGATGAGACAGCATTTTCTGCCGCAGACTTATATGTGCCTCTCCAATTTCACCAAGACAATGAAGGACAAGTCGAAATATTAGACGCTGAGGATATCATAGCGAACTGTTCAAAAACATGGGCATTTATTAGCGGAGGACCTGGATCAGGAAAATCTATGAGTGCCTTACATATGGCCGCATCATTATATGAAGGTGATATTTTTCCGATTTACATGAGAGGGCGGCACCTCTCGGATATTGAAATTGATATAACAAATAACGATCAATCGATTATCGATTCTTTTTCAATCAAATCATTTTTGAGACATTTCAGAGCCTCAAACTTTGAGACAGCCTGCCTGATTTTAGATGGCTTAGATGAAATACATCAAATGGCTCAAGGGGTGACCCATAGGCTCAGCCAAATTCTATCAGACCTAAAAACCGAACAAGCTGCCTGTAACGCCCATCATAAGATCCTCAATATCATCGCACTTGGAAGAGAGGCACATATCAACTTTGCCATGGCACAAATACCGACAAGCCAGTCGCGGCATTTGAGTTTACTCTCTCTCGATGGATCACAGCGCACTAAAAGTCTTTCAAGTGAGCCTGTTCAAGGGACGGATTTACGTCCGCTGTGGTGGAAAAAATATCTCACCGCTACGCAGAAAAATACAGATCCAACCCTGCCCGACTTCCTCAGTTTAGAGTATGATGATTTCAGAGAGTTTGCCTCTGACCCTCTCCTGAGTTTTCTCCTTTGCCAAACAGGTATAGAACAAGCCGAAAGTGAAGGTTCGAATAATTTGCCACATGAAGATGTGAATGCGTTTACCTATAAAGCAAATAAAAATGAGGTGTATAAATCAATTATTGACCGACTGGCTCAAAACGTAAGCCATTTACTGTCCCCGCATAAGTTCCTTTCGGTCCTTCAACATATCGCAGTGGCATTATGGCAATCGGGACATGAACCCGTATCTGTCAATATGATTTACGCCTCGCTAGATAATCCAGAGATTAAAAAGGCTTTTGAAGTCTTAGGCATTGGTTCCGCGGCGCCAACACAGCCAAATATTACGATTACATCTTTTTATTACCGCTTGGCTTCACATGGCGAAAAACCAGATAATATGGTTGTTGAGTTCACCCATAAAACATTTCCAGACTATCTGATTAGCACGCTTCTGTTTGATAGATTTATTGAGCTTATTTCCGCTTTTGAGACAAAAGGGAAAACCGAAGACGCCTTAAAGGCGTGGGCTTTTGTGTCTCATACGGGCGCGCATAATCCTAGCCTTGCAGGGTTCTGCCAAAAAGAAGCTGCCCTCAGATTCGACGAGCTCTCCCATTTAAATTGGGACTTGGCGCTAGATATCATTCAACATCATTTGACGGCACATTATTTTGACGGAAAAGGCCTCGAATCCCTGTCTCAATTACAGCAATCTAACAGCTTATTATTTTTCATTTGGTCCTGTTTGAATTTAGAACGGCAAAAACGCGGTAACACGTACTTCGACCTCAATAATAATGAGCTAAATTTTGGCTTCGGCGAGTTCAGAAAATTCCAGCGCCCAACAACTACAAATCTTCAATCAAATGCTCTCATCGAGTCATCTTTAGATAATCAAAGTTTTTTGACCTTCGCAGTCTCTGGATTAAAACTATCCTTTGCAGATATGAGCCAGCTCAGTTTCAGCCTCGGCCATATGGAGCATATGATTTGCGCAGATACGAGCTTTGCCATGACACATTGGAGTCATGTGAAAGTCTCTGAAATCAAATTCAAGCGGTCTATTTTCCAACAAGCCATCTTTCATCAATGGCGAGTTTTAAACGCGCAATTCAACAATTGCTTATTTCAAGGCGCACGCTTTCAAGGTGGGTTATTTAAAGCCTGTCAAATGCAGGATGTTCTCTTTTCTCAATGTCATTTTTCGGAAGTCGAATTTATGGCCCCTCATTTTGAAAATGTAATTTTTGATCGTTGCGTTTTCTCAGACTCTAGCTTTTCACGTATCAAGGAAAATAACGCTTTAACCGGCGTAAAGTTTAGGCATTGTACATTTCTAGATATGGATGATGCCATTCAGATTTTACCTGACGATAGTCTGATAGGCACAATCTCCAAAATACAGGGAGAAAGCAGTCTCGCCTCACCCAAACCCCTAAATTGAAGATAAATTTTCAGAAATTTTTATACTTACTTTCAGCGCCTTAGCGCTTAAACGTTTGAATAAGTTTATGATGGATTTATGGCGTAGGATACATAACCCCGCCTAATCAAGCGTTATGAAAAACGCACAAAACCCACATAGTAACACCAAGCCGACATCACTCGTGGATCTGATATTCCACTCGCTATTCATAAGAAAGCGAATGTCTTTTTGCACACCTGTCAAAATTTCGTCGCGCCGCAAATGAAACCGTCTGTTTCATCCAAACATATATATCGTCGAGATATATTCGACTTCATTCGGTTAGTTTTAAAGCCCGTTACCAAAATGGCGGCGCGGGCAATCTTCCCCTCTAAGAACGCACCGCGCTTGTCGGACCTTTTCGCAAGCTTATATTCTAAACTCTGGGACTATGCAGAACATTCCATTTCCCATGAGGGATTTAACTTACCGTCCGCTTTTGGCAGCGGAGCTGTTCACAGAGTGAATGAACATCTTTGCAAGCTTTATGGCAGCAAATTTTCAAGCCTATCTTTTGGCGGCTCATCAGGCGCCATGCTGACGTTATTAACTGGCGTTTTTCCTAAACTTTACCCACACCGCGAACTCATCCTCTTTGATGATGTATGCCATCAGAGTACAATTGGCGGGCTCATATTTGGCCGATGGAAAGCCGTGCGCTTACCAAGAGATAAGCACGCGGGAAGCCAAAGCGTATGTCCTATTAAATTTGAAACCCTGAAAACTATTATTGAAGACCATGGGCCAGAAAATTTCGCGGCCATCATACTCGTCCTTCCCTCTTATGACGGGTTCCGCTCCCCTTCAGAAGATCAGAAAATTTACCAATATGCCAAATCCCTTGGCATTCCTGTTATCATAGATGGAGCCTGGGATGCTATGAGGTTTCATAACCCTGAATCGCAAACCCCTTCCCTCGGCACTGTCTGTGATGTTTGGATCACCAGCCCGCATAAACGCGGACTAACGCCGTCCAGCCTGGGCTGTATTCTAACAAATAATGAATCCATCGCGAGGCTTTGGGACGAAGCTTTAGATTTAGGTTTCCGGTCTTCAAGTGTATCTTTCGTAGAAATTATGATTGCCGAACATAGGCTCTCTCAAATTCAGTCGGGTCAATGGGATCAAAGTTTCAACGACGCCAATCGCGCAGCTAAAATATTGCGTAGCCACATAAAAGACATTCACCCTGATCTACAGATTATCACGCCCGGTGATGTTCAAGCGGAAACACATGACCCGACGCATATTTTAATCAGCACCGAAAATATCCCGCAATTAGATGCGCGAAAATGGGCCCTCACATTAGCCACTGAATTTGCAATTGATGTCGAAAAAGCAACCTCATCCTCCCTGTTGCTCTTATGCGGTTCTCCAATCCATTTAGGTCAAATCGATGTGATTATCTCCAGCTTCAGAGACGCCTTGAAAACAACCCTCGCAACACAACAGGGGCTTTCATATGACACATAAAACAAGTGATGATTTTCGGCCTTGGGACGCTTTTATTGCGCCCACAGAACGGATAGATTTGACAGAGGCGACAGGCCGAATTGCGGCTTCAACCATTCGGCAATATCCACCCGGGATTCCCGAGATTATTCCCGGCGCAAAATATTCGGCGCAAACAATAAATACTCTTGAAAATGCACATAAAGCGAACGTCAACATCATTGGCATTGATATGGCGAAAGACCAAAAAGTCGACGTGGTCAAAGAGCTTGGAAATGCCTCTGACCAACTGGATATCCAAGTCTTCAAATCCCAAGATATAGCCTCGCCTATTGCCGATGAAATCGCAGATTTTTTCAGAACCTCCTTTAGCGCCAGCCCTTATTTTCATTTTGCGTTTCACGAGAGTGACCCCCTGCAATCCTTGCCTCATACGCTGGACTTTGAAGCTTATGCTGTCAGCACAGCCCTCTCAAACGCAGAAAAACGCAAAAACTGTCAGGAGGCCTTGCGCGGTGTGGCGTATGAAAAAGCGATGAAAGAGACATCTTTCCCCGATTTAAACCGCATACATCTTCCAAATGGATTTCATCTCTGGACCGATAAAGAGCTTTGCCGAAAACATATAAAAGACCGCCTGAGCGATCCCGGATATGTAACCCTCGTCAGAGACGCTAAGTCCGGAGTCTTGCAAGGCCTCCTCCATTCCAGAATGGGGAGCGTTGAGCGTTTATTTTATACGGAAGAATGGTCCGACCCTTTACTCTTTAGCACATATTCCGATGATAAAGAGTTGGCTGATCCGAAAGATTTTTTCGAAAAGATTGACTATCATTTTGAATTAAAGCCACATGATCCCATCATGACAATTTCAGCCCAAGTTCTTGCGCCTGAAATTCAAGGCGGAGATGTATTTTATCAAATGATAAAACCCATGGCACAGCTTATTCATCCCAACCATGCGGCCCTACCCTTGCTCAGCGAAATCTCGTTACATGGGACGGCTCATGTCATGAATACATCCTTCACAGATCGTATCGTGTTCGGCATTCTCAAAAATACGCACCCATTGGTATATTGCTCACAAATGAACCAAGCCCTTTTTCTTTTCACGAGTGAGAAAAAGCACTGGTACCATGCGCTCCGGAAAGCCGCACGCGAAAATCTTGAGTATAGGAAAAAATATTATATTTCTCATCATACAGATCATAAGGCTGTAAAAGTGAAACCAAATGGTGAATTAGGTCTCGCTGTTTTTGCGACCGAAAACATTCCTGCACAAACGCGTATCGCGGTCTTCATCGGAGAAAAATATCAATCTAAGACAGCCCTTGGCTTACCTGAAATCATGCGGAATCACGCGATACAAATAGGCCCCCAAGAATTTGTTTTTGGTTATAAAGGGTTGGCACATTGCCTATGTCATTCCTGTGACCCTAATTGCGGTATCCGGAATTTGACGGAGATATTTACTGTTAGAGATATTATTGCTGGTGAACAACTCACTTGGGATTATAGGTGTTCCGAAAATTCGAATTGGGTTTTAGAAAAGTGCTTATGCGGCACCAAAAGATGCACAGGGAAAGTCGCAAATTTCGACAGCCTTAGCTCTAAAGTGAAAGCAGAATATCTCTCCAAATCCATGGTATCTGAATGGATATGTCAAAACATTTGAATTAAAGCGGCATACCAATCAGTTCCGCAGTATGGTCCCCTAAGAGATTCAAAAAACCGTAATGTTGATCCAATAAACGTGTCGGCGTATTACGCGTCGGATCAGTTTTTAAATCAAGCTTCAGAATTGTTTTATCTCGGATTATCGCTAAATCCTCTTTCAGCGTACTCGCTGTAATGCCTAAATCCGCCGCCTGCTGTTCAAAACTCTGAAGTGGAGCATTTATATATTTCCTTAGGTTCAACAAACGGCTTTCTGTCAAGCCAGAGAGTAATAGGAACATCTTCTTCAATCTTAATTCATCAAATGCTCCTGAACGATATAGCCAAGCTAAAGCAAAAGGAAATGACGCCAGTTCTATCTTTATATGACTAAAAGGTATCCAGTCTTGATTGTCTTTGTCTCCCATATAGTCAAAGGATAAAAATGTGCTTTCATGCCCGGGGTTTAAAAATCCCACCGACATCGTATGATAAATTCCAAATTTCAGACAATGGTTAACAAAAAAGGGAAAGTCCTCTACGCGTTCAGCTCTGCAAATATGAGTATAATTCAAGGCGCGGCCAGGGTTCGCATAAACAACTGGCGAGAGTGTATCCAAATGTGCATTCTGCATATAGCTGATCAGGCACTCATCTGGTAGATTCCAACTAACGGTCGAAATATCGCGCATGCCTCCATTTTCATCCAATTTAATCTGACTCGTCGTGCAAAATTCATAGGTGAAATCGGGGAAAACATCTTCGAAAATACGGTTTTGAAAAGCGGAAAACGCCAAATCACCTTCGGTCGTCTTGGACGCAGCTTTGGCCATATGAGAAATTTCATCCAAGGAGTCGGATGTCAGTAATCGCTTTATCGAATGTTTATAGGGACGCGGAGATCCAGCCATCATAATCCTAAAATCGGTATAACGCACGCGCCGGTTGATTAGGCTATTTACCAATTCATAGCCCTAAGCATCTTATCCCACAGTCACATGGAAATATAAAGTCTGTTTTGAAAAAATACACCAGTTTGGTGGGCGATACTGGGATTGAACCAGTGACCCCTACAATGTCAATG